>NZ_CP033580.1:0-300000 GCF_003722315.1 Thermoanaerobacter ethanolicus JW 200
GTTAAGTTGTTTACGTCCAGCTGAAGCATGTCAATTTTTTCGTCTATCTCATCAATTTTTTCGTGCAGAAGCTGTCTGTCATCGAATAAAGCTCTTATTTTATCAGTAATTTCAGTATCTATTTTTATTCCTAATTTTTTCACTTCTTCTTCTACATGTTTTATCTTTTCTTCTATTCCCGTTATTTTACCTTCTACTCCTGATATCCTTTTTTCTACTCCTGCTATTCTTTCTTCCACAGCATCAAATCTTTTGGCAAATTCATCAAATTTACTGCTAAACTCAGTATAAACTTTTTCTAATAAATGAAGAATTTTATCCTCATTCATAAGAAAGCCTCCATTTGCTTTAGTTATAAATCTTGATAACATTTTTTTGCACGCATCTTATTCTTTTTACGTCCTTATTTTCATTCTATGATATTTCTAAGGTTAATTCAAGGTTTAATCTAATCCTTTCTACATGACAAATTCCTATCATTCTAAGTTTTTCAATTATATACCGAAATTATATATGTAATGAAAGTTACACAAGATGGAGGTGTTTAAATTGTCACATATGGAATTACACAAAAACTTGGAGTTTTTTGATAAAAACATCTGGTCATGGTTTATACATTCGATATTCAATTACAACAAATACATTAACAAAAACAAGGAAAAGATAAGAGAAAAAATTCGCACTTATAGATTTCAGAAAAAAATATTGAAAGATATCACCATAGAAAGTAAAGTAAAAAAAGAAGTGGTAGAAAACAGTATGAAAATTTTAACATCAGTTAGCACTGCTTTCTATGTATTACTACTTCAGTCAGTTTTAACAATATATATTCTTTACATAAACAATATCAATAATTATGCAGTGACTCTTATTTCTAGCATTTTAAACACTTTCCCTAAATTACAACAGAACATAGATTATAAAAAATATAGTGGATTTCTTGACGTAGTTATTAAAGATGGCTTTAGAACATTCAATGATGCCACATATAAAGTAGTTATGATTTTAATGATATGCTTTCTTGGATTGATACTTATGTCGCTCTTTTTTATATACATTGACGCCAAGCGAAAAAGTTATTTAATTGAAATGTATAGTTACCAAATAGAACATTCAAAGAAATATTTAAGGTAAAGTTATTGTTTATTCTCGTAACTACTTACTCCAAATTTAATAACTTTTACATTTACATTATAAAGCAATGAAAATGCTCCATAATCAATTTCTATAAATACTTCTTCACCTTTTGTTTTTCTTTCAAATGTTCCTGTGATAAAATGGTAAGATGTAATGCCTTTGTAACTCACTGCCTGATCTATTTCATGTTCTATTTTTTTATATATTGTGTAACTTAAATAGCCGTCTCTTTCAACATCTTTGATATATTTTTCTGCAATACTTTCTATTTTGCTTCTTATAATATGTTCTTTATGTAAACTGTTTATGTTGTAAACCATGGGGAAAATTATAACGAAAATAAAAATTATTAAGCTTATAATAACTATTAACCTCATTTTTAGCTTCTTCCTTCCAAATAAAAATAAATTGGTTTAAGCTAAAATTTTTATTATTGATCAGATACTCTAAACTGCTTTAACACATTTTTATGCACATAAATTGACCTAGGCAGGTCTGCAGGTCTTTTCCCAGCACTTTCGTTGAAGACAAGCCTTTGTTTTTCTTTGTTGTAGTCATAATGAAGAATACATAATTTTATAAGAACATCATTATTGAGTCTGCCTTTTCTTGAGAGTGACCGTACAGCGTCCATATGGTCTTTTTGTAATACTTCGTAATCTTCTTCATCTTGCAGTCTCTTTTGTCTTTTGTACTCATTTCTCCACTCCTTTGCTCTTTTTTCGCTTTCTTTTTTGCGACGTTCTTTTTCCTGATAATATTCTGGGAATTGTTTTAGCATTTTAGTAACGGCAGGCTGTGAAACGCCTAGTTCTTTAGCTATTTCTACTAACTTAAATCCTTCAAGATATAACTCAAGGGCTTTGCTTTTTTTGTCCATAATCTCACTCCTCAGGTTATATTTTTTGTTCCGTATTTTGGGCATACTTCGGCTATATACTATGTTTTTATCATCAATTTCCAGCCTTCATCGGCTTTTTCTATTTTGATTTGTGTTATTTTCATGAGAGCTTCTGCTACTTTGAGGAGGAGGTCTTTATTTTTTATTGGTTTGAATTCCAACCACATTTCTTTTTTCCTCCTCGAGAAATTTTTTTATTTTTGGATAGAGAAGTTGGACGAGTGGTCTATAGAATTCTTCTTCATCTACTTCTTCATAGCCGATTATTTCTTCCTTATCTGGTGTGAACTCTCCTGCTATGAGTTTTTCTCTTGATATGGTGGTTTTCACAATTGCCACTTTCATAGAATCACTTCCTTTGCTGTTTTTATAATTGCTATTTTATGTTACCTTTTGGGACATTAATATTTAAAAAAATATCATCATTATTTACCCTAAGAACTCTTTTAATTTTAGTAGCTACATCAAAAGACGGATTTTTAATACCTAATTCAATATTAGTATAGCTGGTCCTTGCTATTCCAACCTTTTTAGCTATTTCTGCCTGTGTGAGGCCAGCTTCTTTTCTTGCTTTTTTTAGGTAGTATCTCATTTTTATCCTCCCGCTTTATGTTCCGTTTAGCAACTTCACCTAATCTTATTATAGTTCCATTTAGAAACATTGTCAAGGGATTTTTAAAAAAATTTTTCTTTTTGGGACACATTGTTTATTTTAGGGACATTTTTAGCTACAATAACATAAAAGGAGGTTTCGAAAAATGACATTTTCAGATAGATTGAAAGAGCTACGTAAAGAAAAAAATTTAACCCAAGGAGACCTTGCAAAAATATTAGGAATAAGTCGTTCCACTATAGCGGGATACGAAACGGAAAGGAAAGAACCCGATTACGAAACCTTAAAGAAAATAGCTGATTTTTTTAACGTTTCCATTGATTATCTTCTTGGTAGAACAGATATTCGCTCTCCAGTTGACGAGATTACTGAGGCTGTCTCTGATGATCCAGAGCTGTTTGAGTTTTGGAATACATTGAAAGAAAGGGAGGATTTAAAGCTTTTATTCAAACAAACAAAAAAACTATCTCCTAAGGACATCAAACAAATAATCAGAATAATAAAAGCTATAGAAGATGAAGAAGAGAAGGAGGAATGATTTAATTGAGCAGTATCAATTTACTTAACACTTCTCTCATGAAAGCTTTATTGGATGAAACAATCTCATTTCACGATGTTATGAACGCATTTGGTATAAGAACCCACATAATGTTTAATCTACCTTCAACAGTGCTGGGGTTTACATATATAAGTAGGAGAGGAAACTATCATTTATTACTAAACGGAAATGTAAATTACAGGACACAAGTTAAGACATTTATTCATGAAATACAGCATATATTGAACGATATGCCACAACGTAGCTATATTATAGGACTTAACATGAAGCATTTAGAGTTAGAAAATGAAGCAGATGAAATATCAGAGGAAATACTAAAACATCTTACAAAAGCTGAATAAGATTTGGGAGGGGATTTTATTTATGTACATATATTACTTAGATGAATCAGGTGATGAGAAAAGTAATGTCTACATTTTTTCTGCATTAGGGATACCGGCAGAAAACTGGAACAATGTGTTTAAAGTTATAAAGAGATTTAGGATATATCTAAAAAATAGATATGGCATAAGAATAGCTAAAGAACTACATGCTACCGAATTCATTGCTGGACGTGGTAAACTAGGAAGTAAAATTGTTACGAAAAGACAACGGGCTTTTATATTTAGACGTTATATTAAACTATTGGCGGCATTAAGCAAATACAATGTTGAATGCATCAACGTAAGTGTTAGAAGCTACGAAGAAGCTTTAGACAGAATAATAAATAGAATAAATCGATCTCTTGAAGCAAAGAACGACTATGGAATACTTGTGTTTGATAGGGGAGATGAAACAAGAATAAAAAAAGTACTACGGAAAATGAGAGTTTTTAATCCAATACCAAGTAAGTATGGTGAATGGGAACCAAACGTAAGAACCAAGAACATAACTATTGACAGAATCATTGCTGATCCCTTCTTTAGAGACTCGCAGGATGACTATCTTATTCAGACAGTTGATTTTATAGCATATGCATTACTAAGATATGATTATCCAACAGGAAAAATAAAAAAATATGGGTTAGAAAATTTGTTCACAGCATTAAAACCAATACTAAACTTACACGCCCATCCTGCAGACCCGTACGGAGTTGTGAGAAAATAAGACAAAAATAAAAGCAAGACCGATTTCCCGGCGACTAATACCGGATCGACCCTGCACTTATAGTATATCATGATGAAAAAAGATTGTCAATGTCAAAATATGTCAAATAAAGACATTACTAATTAATTGTTAAAAGTTATGAAAAAAATAGGGGTTTCGCCTTTAGTTTTTCTTCTAATTGTATTTGCAATCTTATACTTGTACTTTACATTAGATATTACTAAAACATCAAAATTATATTTCCTTGAATTATACAACTATCAGATTAGTTATGCTAATCGATTAATCGAAAGGTATCGGAAATAGTTTATATCTGATAGTTATCATATCCCCATCTTTTTTAACTTCCATTTTAAAAATTTTTTCTACGTAATCTGCAGACAAAAACGTTTCGTTATTTTTTACTGATAGAGAATTCCCTAGGCTTATTTTTTCTCTACCAATGGTCACTGTTTTTTCTTTTAAATCAAAATAAATGTCGTTACTTTTTTCGTTCTTTATTATTATTCTATTTCCTTCTTTCACAACATTTTCTTCTTCTGTTCCGCTTGCCAATACTATAGCTTCAAGTGGCAAATAAATTTTTGAGTCATAAATAAAAGGTGCTTCTTTGAGGTATATCCTTTTTGTAGATTGGCCCAAAATAAAATTCTCATTGCTTATAGGCCTTATTCCTATATCTGCAGCGTTAGAGTTTAGATGAAAGAAACTTGGTGTAGGAGTAGTAAAAAAATATAATGCCCATATGACGAACAATAAAAAAGTAAGTGGAGCAATTATCGTAGCAATAGGGTCTGTAATATTATAAAACAATTCTCTTCTTTTTTTCATACGTTCACCTCTTTTAATTTTCTAATGCGTTGGTACTCTAAACTGTTTCAACACATTTTTATGCACATAAATCGACCTAGGCAGGTCCGCTGGTCTTTTTCCAGCACTTCCGTTGAAGACAAGCCTTTCTTTTTCTTTGTTATAATCATAGTGAAGAATGCATAATTTTATAAGAGTATCATTACTGAGTTTGCCTTTTCTTGAAAGTGACCGTACAGCATCCATATGATCTTTTTGTAATGCTTCATAATCTTCTTTATCTTGTTCTCTTTTCTGCTTCTTATATTCGTTTCTCCACTGCTTGGCTTTTTCTTGGTTTTCCTTTTTACGGCGTTCTTTCTCATGATGATATTCTGGAAATTGCTTTAGCATTTTAGTAACAGCTGGCTGTGATACACCAAGCTGCTGCGCTATTTCCACTAACTTAAATCCTTCAAGATATAGTTCGAGGGCTTTATTTTTTTTATCCATCATTCCACCTCTCAGGTTATATTTTTTGTTCCGTATTTTGGGCATACTGCGGCTATATACTATGTCTTTATCATCAATTTCCAGCCTTCTCCGGCTTTTTCTATTCTAATTTGTGCTACCTTCATAAGTCTTTCTGCTACTTTGAGGAGAAGCTCTTTATTTTTCATTGGTTTAAACTCAAGCCACATTATCTTCTGCCTCCCATGGCAATTACTTTACTGTTGCCTTTTTCTTCTTCAAACTTCTTCTGCATCCACTCTTCTAAGCCTCTCCTAGGGATGATTATTTTTTTGCCATGTATTTTCATAGCAGGAAAATCCTTATGTTTTGCAAGCTCATACATATAGCTTTTACTTACACCTAGCACTTTTGCTGCTTCATCTATTGTATAAGCGTCAAGTAAGGATAAAGGCTTTTGTTCTTCTTTATTCTTTTCTGCAGTGTTGAGAAGCTGGATGATTTGAGTTATAACGTCCGTAATGTCAACTTCAAATTTTATTGTTATTCTGTTATCCATGATTTTTTACCTCCTTATGTAAAATTGGAAGAAATAAGGGTATAATAGAGACAGAACAGTGGTTATACTTAAAAACTTATTCTGAATTATCGTTAAGAACTTTTAGTTCGATTATTTGCTAAAAAAATTTCATCTATAGTAGTATTGAAGAAATTTGCAATCTTGATTGCAGTTTCCATACCGGGAATTCTACCACGTTCAATTTGAGAAACATAATCCGGAGTTATTCCAAGATTCTTTGCTAATTCTTTTTGTGTAAGTTTATATTTCATTCTTAGCTCTTTTAGTTTATTCATTAGTGACCCTCCTGTATGAACTTGCTGTTCTTAATCTATTTATATTATACTGAACATTTAGTTCTATGTCAAGAACTTTTTGTTCATTTAAATATAAAAAATCGAACATTATGTTATAATTAATTTAAAACTAAAGCGAGTGGTGAAAGGAATATGTTAGGCAAAAGAATAAAGGAACTAAGAAAGAAAAAAGGACTAACGCAAAAAGATTTAGCCTTATATTTAGGTGTTTCAGATAGAGCAGTAGGATATTATGAAAATGAACAACGAACACCTCCTCCTGATATACTACAAAAAATAGCAGATTTTTTTAACGTTTCTGTTGACTATTTATTAGGGCGTACTGATAATCCATCTGAAATAAAAAATTTCTCAAAAGAGATATCAAAAAACCCTATTATTAACCAACCCCAAGAATGGCAGCCAAAGCTTACAGAGAAAGACAAAAAAGACATTGCTAAAACTCTAAAAGAATGGATGAAAGACCTCACAAGCGCAGAAGGACTGGCTTTCTTTAATGGTGAGCCGATTGATGAGGAAACTAAGGAATACTTGAAAGATTCTTTTGAGATGATTTTAAAACACGCTAGGTTGATGAATAAGAAAAAATATACTCCTAAAAAATACAGAAAGTAATCCCTGAAATGAAGGTGATATAGATTGGTTAAATATTCTCAGGAAGAAATAAAGCAGCTGGCAGAAAAACTCATTAAAAAAACTGATTCTGCCAGCCCCTTTGAAATAGCTAAATATTTAAATATTAACATTGTAGAATGTGAATTGGGTAATATTCTTGGTTACTATAAATATCATAAACGTAACAAGTACATAATAATTAATCAAAATCTTGATGAGGCTATGAAGCTGATTGTATGCTCGCATGAGCTCGGGCATGCAGTTTTACATACTCGTGTTAATACTCCATACCTAACTAAATTCACACTGTTTTCAGAGAGTCGAATTGAAAGAGACGCTAATGTATTTGCTATGTATGTTTTACAGCAACTAGGTAAATGGAATTACTATGTATTTGTTAATATTTTGAAATTGCCCGAAGTATTAATAAAAAATTCTAGTTGTGTAATCTAAACAAAAAGCTGGTTAAAAAGAAAACTGGCTTTATTGTTGAAGAAAATTAGAATACTTCACAAAAGCTAAATAAGGTTGAGGAGGGAATTTCTCATGGTTGACACAGAGTTAAGAGCTGCTGCATACGCAAGATACTCTAGCGATAATCAGCGAGAAGAGAGCATTGAGGCCCAATTAAGAGCCATAAAAGAGTACTGCGAAAAGAATAATATACAGCTTGTAAAGATATATACTGATGAAGCGAAAAGTGCTACAACCGATGACAGACCAGCATTTCTGCAGATGATAAAGGACAGCTCATTGGGTCTTTTTAATGCCGTTATTGTTCATAAATTGGACAGGTTCGCTCGCAACAGATATGACAGCGCCTTTTACAGAAGACAGTTGAAAAAGAATGGTGTAAAATTAATATCGGTATTAGAACAGCTTGACGATAGTCCTGAGTCTATAATTCTTGAGTCGGTACTTGAAGGGATGGCTGAGTACTACTCCAAAAACCTCGCAAGGGAGGTTATGAAAGGATTGAAAGAAAATGCTTTTCAGGCCAAATTTAATGGAGGTATACCACCTTTGGGATATGATATTGTGGATGGAAAATATGTGATAAACGAAAAAGAAGCTGAAGCAGTGAGACTGATTTTTGAGTTATATGCACATGGGTATGGATATAGGCAGATAATTGATGAATTAAACTTAAGAGGTTACAGAACTAAGAAGGGGAATCCGTTCAGCAAAAACAGCATTCATGAAATTTTAAAAAATGAAAAATATACAGGTAAATATATATTCAACAAAGGCACAAAGAAAAATCATAGAATAGTAAAAGAAGACGTAATCGTTATAGAGAATGCTATACCTGCAATCATTGATGAAGACTTATTTAAAAAAGTGCAGGAGAAAATGGAAGAAAGAAAAGTAACAAGAGGGGCTAATTCTGCAAAAAGGGTTTATCTTTTGTCAGGTCTTGTTTACTGCGGAATATGCGGTTCTAAAATGGTAGGGTGTTTAAGCAGAGGAAAATATGTAACTTATAGATGCAGCAGAAAGGACAGAACAAAGCAGTGCACAAATAGAGATATAAATAAAGAAAAAGTAGAAGCTTTTGTCATAGATGAGCTGAACAAGAGAGTGCTTGACCCAAAAGTAGCGCCGGTATTGGCTAGACTTTTAAACGAGGAGAATCAGAAGCTAAATAAAGAGAGAGCAGAAGAAATTACTTTTTTAAAAAAGCGCTACAAGGAGGTTGAAGAGCAGATGAAAAACATAGTAGAAGCTATTGCTCAGGGGATGTTCCAGCCAATAATGAAAGAAAAAATGAACGAATTAGAAGCAATGAGAAATGAGCTTGCTTACAGAATTAAAGAGCTGGAAAATAAAAAAGAGACAGACTTTATTACACCAGAAATGATTTTGAAAATCTTTGAAAAAGATAGGGAAATAATTAATTCATCGAAGGACCCTCATGAAATTAAAGAAGTGCTTAAAAACTACATAAAAAAAATAATCGTCACCCCAGATGAAATAAAGTGTGAATTTTACTTCTGGATAGGTGACGATTTCCGTTCTTTGCTGGTAGCGGCGAATCGCTCTCAACTTTGAACGGATTTTAAATTATGTTTTTACAATAAGAAAAAATTTCTTTAGCATACATTATTGCCTTTTCAGCTGTTTTAATATCTGGCATCCCTAAAGCTGTTGTGCCTGGCATGGCAGTAGGATATCTCGTTGGAATATAAAATTGGTTTAATACTTGGGCTTTAGATAGGAAGTTTTCAAAAGATTTATCATGTTGTGTACAAAGATTTACAAGATCTATTAAATTATGAATTCGAGGAGGATTATGTTTTTGACTTACTAAAAATGCTTTTAAAGCTTTTTCTACAGCCTGATGGGAAAAGAAACAAACCATATTGTATTTACCTGCTTTAAACATGATTTCTGCTGAGTCAAGGTCATCCATAGCAAAATCAAGCCATTGTTTTGCTTCTTTCATAAATAACCTTTCCTTTCTTTAATATTTCTTCAACGTAAAACATACTTTCTTTCATTTCTTCTATTTCTTTTGGGGTATACACTATAATATCCGTGCCAATAGTAGGCTTAGCAACTTTAACAACTTCCTCTAATCTTTCGTAAAAAGACTTGTCAGTATCCTTTATAACTATTAAATCAATATCGCTCCATTCATTTATTTGATTTGTCGCTAATGAACCAAATAATATTATTTTTTCAGGTTGATACTCTTTTATCAGCACTTCTACAATTCTTGTAAGTTCTCGATTTAATTGTTCTATTCTGCTCATAGAAAACACCTCAATTTGAAGGTTTTACCTTTAATCCGTTATATCAAATTGCAATTATTCTATAAGAGTTTATTTCCGTCTTTTTAATTTTTTATTTCCTCGCTTTAATTTCTGTAAGATGTGATATAATTATAATTATAGACAGAAAAACACTTCGAGTGTTATGAATATGTGGAATGTGGGAATAGGTAGATGTGAGCTACCTATTCTTTTTTTATGTTTATTTCTATTCTAAGAGTTTTAAATTTCTATTTTAATTGTTTATAGATCTCAAAAATTCTTCTTCACAATTAATTATAGCATGCATATTATAACATTTCTATGCAAAATTTCTTAAAGTTTTCTCTTGAATGCAGTGGCAAAACTGCCACTGCATTGTTATTATACTTTTACTTTAGTAAAATCGAGACCATACTGATACGACAAAATTGCTAAAGCTTCACTCAATCCATACTCATCAACAGCGTAATAGCTTTCAAGGTTGTCTAAAATACAACTCTGTTTGTTTCTTCTACACAACTTAACATGAGGGTAAGTACCATTGTGATGAGGCTGATATAATACCACCAAATCTCCTTTTTCTGCCAATCTCATCAGCTCATCTTTTTCATATTTGCCTTTCTTTTCTAGTATTTTTCTGGCTGTTTCTTTGAATTCTTCAGCTTTTTCTCTTAAAACTTTATAATCAAAATCAACAGTAATGTAAGTATTACCTCCAGCAAGTATATCGTTTGTGTAATCATCCCATCTTACATATTCATACTTCTTAACAACAGCTTCTACAAGCTTTTTAGAGACCTTCAAGTCTTTAATTCTAACTTCAATTGACTTATCTAAAAGGTATGTTTTAGCTCTGACGCTTACCTGTTTCGATGTTATGCCGTGCTTCCTTAAATTTTTTCTTATTTCTTCAGCAATTTCTCTAGCAGTCATTTTGCATTCCCTCCCCTAAAATTTCTTACTTGCTCGGATTTGATAGTCTACCGCTAGAACTTACTCTCTTACGCCATGTGCTTACACCTCCTCATTTTTTGTTTGCTTCTTGTTTGCCCCCGGCAGTTAAAACAAAACAGCCTGCGAGCCGAAGGTCAAGGGGTCGGGGAGGGATACCGGACCGAGCGTAAACGAGGGAGGATATGCTCACCGACCCGAAGGGCTTGCCCCTTGACCGAAAGGCGAGCAGGCGTATAATTTTTTGTGCGGGGGCAAACAAAAAAAACACGTCTGCAAAAGCAGAGGTGCTTAATTACAACATAGATGAAGTTTACAAAAAACTTTATTTGTGGCTACTAGAAAAGCTTTATTAACAACATTTATTATATAAAGTGGTTTTCTCGTAAAAAATCTTTTGGAGTATTAAAAGCTGTAAAGAAAAGCGGTGACCCAGCAAAGGATAGAGGAGATACAGGACCTACTGTCATAAATGCATATTGGCGCGAAAAAACATCAAAAGAACTATGAGGATCGCGGAATGATTGATATAATTTCAATGCATTAGTATCTCCTCCCACAATTTCTCTCAAAGCCTGAAATTCGGTTCCCAAGGCTAAGCCGAATCCAAAGAAGAAAATTCTAAGTTGTCCTATTATTTCCTTATGGAGACTCGACAATGTTTGACTTATAAACATCCATCCAAGACCATATTTTCTTGTAGTTCTTGCGGCATCAATTAATCTATTTTTTATTCTCTCCATTCTTTCATCTGTCTGTTTTTCTTTTGGTGCTAATCTATGGGCTTCATCTATTAACACTAAGGTATTAAGATTTGTTTTACTATATTTTTTTTCTTGTATTTGCTCTTTTTCTTTTTTATGATATACCGATTCTGCCATCTCAGTAATAGCTTCTAGAAACCTGTCAATTAACAAAGGTTTTATTTTCCTATCCCACACATCTTGCTCTACGTCTTCAGGCTTTTGAGATAAATCAATTATAATTAAAGGCCTTTTTTCAGGATAAAGAGATTCATTTACTATCTGCCCAGGACTTTTCCTACCATTACCTTGGAAAAATAGAGATACCTTTCGCCATTTTTCAAAAATACTTGTTTCTAAGTTATTTTCAATGTCACTTAAAGTTTTTACTATAGTATTCCTAACTCTTTCAACTCCACTTTTATCTGCATAAATTTTTTCAATAATTTGATGAATGTATTGCAATGTTTTCACAAATGTATTTTTATCTAAATTTTCAAGCTTGATATTTTTATCTTTTCGTAAAAATTCCAAAACATCTTCTGCTACTATTTCTTGATATTCTGAACTTTTTATTCCGAGTTCAAAGAAGAACTTATATTCTCGAAGTAATTCTACAAAGAGCTCCCATCTATCAAGTTTTAACGTAGAAAGGTCATATATAAACCATTCTTTATTTAACTTTTCTAAAATTGTGTGATTTAAAATATAAGACATATTATCGCCTTGTTTATTTCTTAAACTGAGAGCAAATTCTCCTTGAGGGTCCAAAACAAATATTCCCATATCTTCATACCTTGCATAAGCGAGTAATATCATTTTTGCTAAAACAGATTTTCCCGAACCTGTTTTCCCAAAAATGCCTATATGATAAGCTTCTCCAGCACCACAGGGACCAGAAGAAAAATCTTTAAACCACAAGGGTAATTTGGGGGTAGAACCATAAACATGACCAAGATAGAAAATTTCTTCTTTATACCTTTCTAAAAGTTTATTTAATATATCGTCAGTAACTAATTTAACAAATGTCCCAGTAGGCGGTACTGTTCCCAAGATGCTTGGTACGAATTTATCTCCTTCATCACTAAACACAGCACTTACTGTCATCTGCCCTAAATGAGTATCCTGTCTACCGCTTATTTGACTGATTTTCCCTTTTTGTCTTGCTAAAGATCTCATAGTAGGATCTTCAAGCCATGCATTTCTTAATTGAATTTCTGTTATTTGTCCTAAAGCATAATGTCTTTTTCCGTCTTGATTAAAATCAAAAAAAGCTAATTCTCCCACTAGTTTTTTATCCACTGCAGTTCCTAGAATATCTAAAGCAAGTCCACTAGTTGAAGAAGGCGAACCAATAGTAGCTATGCGTTCAGCATTATCCAATAGTTTTTCAAAATCCCCCACTTTTACTTACCTCCTTCAGTTCTATATCCATGCATAGTAAAAAATATTTCAGAAAAATCTTCGTCCTCGTACAATTCTATTATTTGCCGGGTTGAAGACTGCCTAAATGCAGGCATCGCACTTCCTAAATGTTTTACCATCCTATCAGCCATAAACAATGGATAAGGTTCCATAATACCTGCTGTACCACACTGATAACGTAATCCTTGAAATAATATAGATAATCGACTTTTATTGGTTGCAACAGAAGAAGGTATTTCTAATCTTAAAGCTGGCATCCATGAATGCGGTTTATAATACACAACATGAATTTTTTCAAGAAGTGAAGTTATTTCATCTATAACTCTATCTAATTTCTGGTCATCCTTTGACGAAGCTAAATGCCATTTTCCTATTGGTTTTTCCAAAGGAATTGGAGTAGTATATTCTCCAGCAGACAAAATAAAAGTCATTAGTGCCCTATCATCATAATGAGAAGCCCATCCTAAGCTTTTTCCAAGTTCTTGCCTTGTTGTATATTTTGGTAAACTAACCCATATTTTGTCACTCTTTGAAGCCTCAAGGACAGTTCTGTAAGCCATTAGAAACGATTCAAACCTTTTAATTAATTCTTCAATTATATCTGTATTTTTTTCTTTTGCTTTGGTCACTGCTTGATTCATATAAATTATAGGAGTAGTAAAAGAACCGTCCAACATTACAATATCATGAGGAGCATTTACAGCAAGTTCTAATTCCATTTGTATCATAATTCCTCTTACTATAGATGGTGTATCATCATCTCTTTTTTCATGAGCCATAAAAGTTAAATGTTTAGGTGCTTCCCAATGCCTTGTCTCAAAAGGAGGAGTTAAACCTTCTACCGCAACCGCAGCACATCCAACAAGGTCCATTGCCATAAGTTTTTCAATAGCATAAGATCCATCTACTCCACAAGTAGTAGGAGGTTGAGGAAATTCAAGTTCTCTATCATTCTTTAACATTCCACTTTTCTGAAGCTGCTCTCGAATTTCTTTTTTCTTCTTTTTAAGTTCTTTAAACATTAAAAGAATTTCTTCTCCTATTTGATTACTTTTTTCTAACATTTCCTCCACAAGAGCTTCTGGAAGTTCAGAAAAAACGCTTTGTTCTTCCATTTTACTGGATCCTCCACAATTATTTTAATTAAATCATTTAATTAAAAGATACTTTTTTAAATTATCCTTATTCCAATATCTCCATTCATCATTAGTTTTTACTCTTCGCTTTAGATATCGTTCCTTCCAATATTCAGCTAATTCTTCAAATTTGTAATCATAATATTTAACCTCTTTATCAATACCATTGATATATTCAACTACATTTGAAGCTAGCGGAAAAACAAAAACTTCTCTTTTTACTTCATGCTTTAAAAGCTGTTTTATGCTTTTTATATTTAAAACTTCTTTCAAATCTATTTCCTTATTTATTTCCTTAATAGCTGTATTAATTAGTCTAAATTTATAGTTAGGACCATTACCATATCCACCTTTAACTTCGATTCCTTTTAATAACAAATACTCTTTCATTAACCTTGAAATTTCGTCAGTATACTTAAAAGCCCCAAAACCTTTTGTATAACCAAGTGAAAAACATAATAGCTTGTCCTTATATTTGACCCTGTTATATATAGAACTGCGCCCATAAGCTGAAGTTGTTGTGAAAAGTACTAAATGAGGAGATATAATATTTTGTTCCATTTCAGTTTTTTTGTTGCTATACTTTTCTCTATAGAAATCTCTAACCTCATTAGCTACGGCGCTCATTGCTACTAATTTGCCACCCAGCAACATATTGTAAGGTGGTACTGCACCTAATGTAAAAATATCCATCGTCTCATTAAGTTTATAAACTTTATCTTTCCCTTTTAAGTTGAGCCACTCATTCCTTAATTTTATTCCTAGAGCTGGAGAATGGGCTCCCAATATTCCTATAAGTTTCCCATTGTATTCGTCCATTATAAGAAAACACAATCTACGCCCATAACCATTTGAAAATGGCAAACTCCATGTAAATCTCGCTGTTTTAAAAATATCCCATTCTTCCTTTGTTCTAACAGGAATTAACCTAGGAGATATTTTTTCTGGTACGATATCATCTCCCTCTGCAAAATATTCATCAATAATCTTTTCGCCCTTTTCAATCAAAAATTTTCTGTGTTTAAGCAAAAGCTCAATTCGAGCTCTCTCATGCATTTTTCTCAATAGGTCCTTATTTTGTGTGTCTGGAGTGTTTAAAACGTAAGCCTTTATTTGTTCTATGATTTTGTCTCTTAGCATTTCTCTTTTTTTCTCGAGGCCTACACAATTATTTATTTCATCATCTATTTCCGAATTTATTTCATGCTCCAATATATAATCATTTAGTTGTTGAATCCAAACTTTCGTTAACAATTTAAAGCACCTCCATATATTAGTAATTATACCATAATTGTTCCAACTATAAAAACATTTTAAGACAATGAAATTCCAAAAAAAGACTTCTTTCTACTTCTGCTTGGCAGTACTGGAGCAAGAGGATATGCTCACCGACCCGAAGGGCTTGCCCCTTGACCGAAAGGCGAGCAGGCGTATAATCTATGACGCGGGGGCAAACAAAAAAAGCACGTCTGCTTTAAGCAGTTATAATACTAAAAAAACGGTCAATATTTTTGTTTCCCCCTTTCAATTTCTAAAAGATTCGGCTTAATTTAAACTGTGGTTAACTTCTTTACCATTTTTCCAAAGCTCATATTCACTCAAATCCATTTCGCTATTCCAACTTACACCATATCCTCCTGGATCAACTTTTACCGCTTTGAAAAAAGCTTTGTTTTTCAATAGCTCAAACGGCCACTCATTAAGCTTTGGTTTCATATCGTATTCTTTCACTATTCCATTATCAAAAGTAACAAGCAGTTTATAATCATCTGTTGCTTTCACACTGACAACTTTATACATGTTCCATCACTCCAATCCAGGCAATTTTCGAAATACCTGAGTCTCCCACATTTCTAGAAGTTCACGTTGATATTTGCTAGCCCATTCAACGACTAACTCTTTTGCTCTTCTAGGTAAATCTCCTTCAATCATTTTAAGAGTATTAATATCAAATACACCTACGTATTCTCCATATATAGCATGAAAGTGTGGCGGAAAGTGATCTCCAAAGTACATTTTAATTACTATGCCATAAAACCTTGTTATCTCTGGCATTTTACTATCCTCTCCTTAAGTCTAACATATTTTATCATTATATATCAAAGCAATTAATTATCCCTCAAATATCAAACATTCCTCTTCATAAATTGATTATACCACAGCGTAGGGAAATATAATTATATTTTTAACTATTCTCTTAAAACATACTGCTGTAGCTTACTCTCTTACGCCATGTGCTTACACCTCCTCATTTTTTGTTTGCTTCTTGTTTGCCCCCGGCAGTTAAAACAAAACAGCCTGCGAGCCGAAGGTCAAGGGGTCGGGGAGGGATACCGGACCGAGCGTAAACGAGGGAGGATATGCTCACCGACCCGAAGGGCTTGCCCCTTGACCGAAAGGCGAGCAGGCGTATAATTTTTTGTGCGGGGGCAAACAAAAAAGCACGTCTTTTCAACTAATATCATTAAATTTAAAATGTAGTTTAAAAAATTGTCTATAAAATATAAAGTATACTTCATATTTTATGTATAAAAACATAAAGTATGTGTTATAATATTATATGTGGGAGGTGATAAAAATGTCTATTACAAGCTCAGAAAATATATTAAGGATTCTATACTCTTATAACCCATGGTGGAGAGAAGGATATTTTCCTCAGGATCTATCCAAACCCGTAAAGAGAGTAGTCTATCATCAGGCATTTGAATTACTAATGCATCCAACTATCAGAAGATATGTCATACTTTCAGGTGCACGTCGTGTAGGTAAAACCACAATTTTATATCAAATGATAGAAACCCTTTTAAAAAATCAAGTGCATCCAAAAAAGATATTGTATGTATCTTTTGATCATCCTTTATTTAAGTTAAGTTCCTTTGACCAAATTCTTAACCTTTATGAAACCACTGTAAATGAAGAAAAAGAGGCTTATATATTTCTAGATGAAATTCAATATGCAAGTGATTGGGACAGATGGTTAAAAGTCTATTATGACACCAAACCAAAATGGAGAATTATTGCCACAGGTTCAGCTTCTCCCGCACTTATTGAAGGTACAAAAGAAAGTGGTGTTGGCCGCTGGACTGTGATTTCTGTACCTACTCTTTCTTTTTATGAATTTTGTGAAATACTTGGAGTCTCAGAAAAACCAAATAACTTACCCGATTTAGATTTAAACGAAATTTCAAATTTAAATGAGTCTCAATTAAGTGAGCTTATGTTTTTACTTATGCCATTGCAAAAGTACTTTAATAAGTATTTAACAATAGGAGGATTCCCCGAATTTGTATTCTCAGAAGACCAATTTTTGGTGCAAAGAATGTTAAGAGAAGATGTGGTTGATAAAGTTATTAAAAGAGATATACCTTCCTTGTTTAATGTGAGAAATTTAGCAGTATTAGAGAAGGTTTTTTTGTACTTATGCTTCAATTCTGCAAATGTTATAAGTATTTCAACGATAAGTAAAGAAATTGGAGATGTTTCAACAGTAACAGTAGAAAACTATATTCATCTTCTTGAAAATGCAAATTTGATTTATAAAAGTTTACCCATAGAATTAGGAGGGAAAAAAGTTCTAAAAGCAAAACCAAAAATTTACGTCTCTGATCCTGCTTTAAGAAATGCAGTTTTGATGATAGACAATATACTCTTAGACAGTAAAGAGCTTGGAATAACGGTTGAGACAGCAATTTTTAAACATATCTATAATTTTTACTTGCAAACAAATGCTAGAATAGGTTATTTTAGAAAATCTTCTGATAATCAAAAAGAAATTGATGTAGTTGTTGAATTCCCACATAGTAAATCCTTAATTGAAGTGAAATTCAGAGAAGATACAACACTTTCTGAAAATGAAGCTATCGTTGAGATGAGTCAAAAGGAAAAAAATATTGCTTCAGCAGTATTAGTAACAAAAAGACCAGAAGATTATGGAAAAGTTAAGATTTCAACAAAGGTACCAATAATAAAAATTCCTGCTTATGCATTTATGTATTTATTTGGGAGACGATAACTTATTCATTTCATTGAAAATTGGAGTATGAATGAAATAAAAAATATGCCCTGTATAGAGCAGTTACTCTATACAGGGCTTTTTATTAAAACTTTGGTCCGATAATTTGTGATTTTGAATTGTCGTATATTGAACCTTTCACTCTGACGGTAATAGTATTTGTAGCTGTTTTTACTCCTCCGCCTGCCAGCTGCTTATAAGCCGTAAATACTATCTTGTAAGTACCGTCAGGCATATTTTTAGGAATAATTACAACAACATCTCTTCCTTCTTCCTTAGTATGTTTAGTATGCCATGACATTATATTTTGTGGTGGAGTGGTTAAAGGTATGTCAGGTGCTAAAGTGGTCACATTGGAAGAAGTAAATTCATTTTTCGGGTACCACATTTTTGCTTCTACACGGTAGACCTTTCCTTCCGTTCGGGCATAAAGAATCATTGCTTCTCCTGCTTTGTATGTGGTCTTATTAGAGCTTCCAATAACAACAAGCTTTCCTTGAACTTGTACTGTAACTATATAAGGATCTGACCACATCGGCGTGAGGTTTGGGTTTCTGCCTGTTGGGTCATCCAATACTCTCAGCTGTATCTTGTATATTCCATCATCTCCAAGTCCCATTTCCTCAAAAGTAGGCTTCCATTGATTTATTGTTACCCATGTCCCATCAGGCTTCTGCACTTTCCATTCTCTTGCCACAATCGGGTCACCGTCGGGGTCATAGCTTTGATCTGTTATTATAAATGGTTCATCAGCTACTACTGGATTAGGACTTATTGTAAATTTAGCTACAGGTTTATTATTTTCAGGTATTATCGTTACTGTTTGTGTATACGGCTCTGACCAAAGTGGTGTCCCAACACGAGGATTATCCCTAACCTTAAGCTCTATTGTATATGTTCCAATTCCTAATGAAGGTATATTGTTAGGTACAGTGCTGCCGTAGTTTATCCATGTCCCATCGGGTTTCTGCACTCTCCACTGCCACTCTGCAATAGGATCTCCATTTGGGTCATAGCTTTGGTCAGTTATAGTTATTGTCTTATTTACAACTTGGACAATTGGATTTACAGTAAACTGTGCAACAGGCGGTAAGTTTATATTCTGCGTCGTTATTGTCTGTACTTTTGGCTCGCTCCATGCTCCTTCTAAATCCTGTACCCTAAGGTATACTAAGTAGGTCTTTCCTACAGGGAATGTGCCAGACATTTTCCCATCATGCCACGTTGTTTCATTTACTTCCTTCCACTTCCACTCCCACGCCTGTATACCTTTATTAGGCAGTGACATATGGTCTAGGTCATAGCTTTGGTCTGTAATAGAGATAATATAATTTGAGCCGCTTGAGGTCATAGTCACAGCGAACTGTGCAATAGGTCTTCTGTGAACATAGATGTACATAGTGCTTAAAGGCTTATAGCTCCACAGCCTGTAGTTGTCAAATCTATCATCATCTTTTGGATTATCTCTTGCTTGATAATCTACTTCGTATTTTCCAACCTTATCAAAGACAGTTACAGGAACATCTAGATATTTTCCATTAAAGCTTGCAAGTCCTAAGCTGTTTTCAAAGTAATTTGGGTCATGAAGGTACATCCATCTTTCTTGATATTTTGGGTCATTTTCTGGGTCATTGTAGTAAGTTTTTATCTCAATTGGTTCGCCTAATATAACATATTTTTCAATTATCCTTTGTTGGTTTTCTAAGTCTTTTGCAATATACTCTGCAATAGCAGTCAGTTGATTGCTTATGCTGTCATCAATAACTTTAAATCCACCATTTGTGATTAAGCTTATAAGCCCATCTGCTTGTGATGCAGGAAATGTTGTCTGCCCTGCAATTACTAATTTTGAAGATAATTGATTTATTGCATTTGCAAACTTTGTTTTTGCATTATTATCGTTGTAATCCAAGAAAGATAGGTCATTAAAAACTAGTACATATTTTCCAGCATTTAAATTATTAAAAACAACATTTAAGAGGCTATCTCCAAGCATATCAAGTTTTGCTTCTGTCGGTCTTTCTATACCCAGCAGTGTAGTAATACTTCTCTGTTGATTGGATGCAACACTCTGGGAGTGCCACCACAAACTTATTGCCGTATCACCCGTCTGATATGTTTGTCCAACGTAATAACTGCTGCTGAAATGTGCTCTGCCGTCATCGTAAGGAAAATAAGTATAGTTACTGCCGCTCCATGTTTCCATTCGCCAGTCTGTAGGAGGAGTAATTACTGGATTATCTTTCAATATCCCTACTGCTCTAACCTGATATGTGTCATTGTAAATCTCAAATCCCTTATTCGTTACTTTTATTGGAGAACCATCATTACCTGCTACGCAAGTATCATAGTATACCTTAAATCCTATGTTCTTTTGTACAGTAGTTTTATTCGTCGCAACAAAATTTATGAGCACATATTTATCGTCATAGATTGTGTATATTACCTTTATCTCTACTCCATTTATTGTACCGTAATTAACTACTATTTTGCCATTTTCTGTAGTAATTGACGTGGGTGTGTAATTATACAGGTTATACAAATTCCCATCAATTTTCACTACAAGTGCTGACGTAGTTGATACGTCTCCTCTATAAAGCAAGTACTGATTATCATCAGAAGTAATGCCCGGAAAACCTTCCACAGTGGTAATCCCGAATCTCCCTGCAGTATCTACAGTAGCTTTAATTACATAGCTTGATACAGTATATCTGCTACCATCAAAACTCGTATTTCCTCCATAAGTTCCTGTCCCAAAGTCACTGTCTATCACTTTTGCATCAATGTTTTTGCTGTTTAAAAGAGGTATCAGCAAATTATTTATTCCATCCTCCAGCTGTTTTATCCTTGCATCATAATTGTTCAATTTACCAACCCTTATAACCAACTCTGCTTTCTTCTTTTCATACATTTCAAAATCCACAACAGGCTGTAAGTTTATCACTTCACATATTTTATCCTTCATCGGCTTATTTGAAGTATCGCTGGTTTTATAATCCGAAGGAGATATAAACTCAGGTATGGTTTCTTCTCCAAAATCTTCTTTAACTGAAAGTTCAAATAAATACTTTCCTACATCTTTTGTATAGAGTACTGGGTGAGTATTATTGCCGCTGTCCAAAGTTATCCACTGCTCATCATCAAAACTGCCATTGTTGTTGCTGTCATATTTATATTTCCATATCCTCTGCACAATTTTATCACCATCTGGAGAATAAGAAGCATCTATAAGCTCTATTTTGGCCATATTGCCGTTTGAAGGGTCCCTCAAAGCAGTGGCCATCACAAAGAAATCTGCAACAGGAGGTAAATCTTCTACAACAGTTAATGTCCTTTCATACCAGTCAGAATAATTTCCTGCACTGTTTTTTACCCTTACTCTTACTTTGTAATCTCCTGCCTTTTTAAAAAGAACCGTTCTTGTTTTCATATCTGTAGAAGGTACTATCTTTATGTCATTCTGTGTCAAGCCGCTGCTTACAGGTGTTATCTCCCACTCTGTTGCATCCCATACCATTGGATACTTCGGTGATGTATAGCTGCCTGACGCATCTAAAACTACTTTTCTATTTTCTTTCAGAGCACCCGTGTAGTCAAAAAATGCTTTAGGTACTGCAGGTTTTACTTCTATAGTTTTTTGTGCCATATCTGTTAAGCCGTCATTGTCTGTCACTGTCAGCCTTACTGTGTACGTTCCTACCTTGTCAAAAAATACTGTACCGCTTTCACCTGAAAGAGTACCTACTACACCACTTGAAGGAGAAATGCTCCAGCTGTAGTTGACGATAGTCCCATCGGGGTCATAGCTCCCAGAGCTTATATACACATCATCACCCTGAATCACTTCTGAAGGAGCATTTATCACTGCAACAGGAGGTACAGGCTCTGGTGCTGGAGGTGGTGTCGGCTCTGGAGTAGGCACATCCTCATACTGCCCTATTACTTTAGTTGTTTCTGCTTCTGAAGTTTTGTTTATGCTTGCATCCCATACTCTTACTTTTGCCCAAACCTTGTCGCCGGGCTTTGCATTAGTAATAAGTTTTGTATATTTTGCTTGAGAAAGAGAAGTCAAATTCTGCACAGCCACACCGTCTGAACCTAATAGATCTACTCCATTCACCTGCAACCAAAATCTTGCCGAATAAGGACCTGTTCCGCTTGACACAGAAGATGTCGCATCTATTGTTGCATTCACATCTCCTGTTGTTCCTGCTTTGAGAGATGGAGGATCTAAAATAAGATTTATCTTTGCCTGTATGCCTCCGGGAGGAGGTGGTGGCGTAGGTGCAGCACTTACTGTGAAAGTATAGTCCTTCCTTGTAAGCCTGTCTACTGCATCTTTCACATATAGAGTTATAGTATGCTGTCCTGCGGAGAATTTCCTTGTAATTACATCAGTAAAACCCTGCTGATTTATTAAAGTTTTAGCACTAATTACTCTTTCACCATCTATATCCACTGTATATACAATTTTATCTTGAAGCCCTAAGGCACTTTTTAAATCGGTGTTCCAAAAATTAAAGAAGGAGGTACCCGAAACTGTAATTTTTACGTCATCACTTTCCCTTGGATTGGCCGGTGAAATAGATATATTTGCAGAAGGAGGTCTTGTTGTAGCAACATATACCTCACCATTACCGGCTTTTTCGTCCAATACTTTATATCCTGTCACATGAGCACCGGAAAGTTCAGCCAAATAACGTATATACACACGGTCTGAACCTGATATGCTTAGTCTAATTTGATTTAGATACGTATTAACAAAAGTAGGATTGCCCCCAAGTACATTTATCCACTGAGGGACAGTGCTGTACTTTATGAAATTGTACTGCTCTGCGTTGCTTTTCACATAAATATGCTTTATGACTTTATCATAACCTGCTAGTGTACCGTCAACAAGCACGCTCCATTTACCAGAATAGAGTTTCTTGTCGTTAGGTTTTGGAGGTATTGGGTTGGGGACTAGTGGTTTAGAACTATCCGGGCTTAATGTTACAGGGGTATCAATAGCTAGATTTAAATCTCCGACGTCGTCAATTACTGCTGCATAGGCATTTTCTGATTTGGGAATGTATATTAACCCTGCCAGAAATGTAATAAGAACGAGTACAGAAACAATTCTTTTGAACAAAAACACCATCTCCTTTCAGTAATTTTTTAGAAAAATAAAAGAAGCTTCAGACTAAGCTGAAGCCCCTTTATATACTCGGTGGTGTAGTGTATTTTGCCCTCCAAATCATTATTGTGCCGTCATTCAAGTATTCTACTGCATGGTCTAAATTTTCAGCAACAAACCTTAAAGGAAGCATTGTGTATCCATTTTTCACGTATACTTTTCTCGGCATTTTAACTGCTTTGCCGTCTACCAGTGCCGTGTCAGAGCCTATTTTTAGCACAACAGTTTTACCTTTATCTTTTATGGTTATCTGCTGTGTTTTAGCATTGTAATCGACAGCTGCTCCTAATTCTTCCATAACACCACGTAGGGGTATCATCGCAACACCATTGTCTGATATGACTTTTGTAGGCAGCTTTTTATTGTATTCTTTCAGTTCATATCTTACGGTAATATCATCTTTGCCTATCCATACATCTACACCATCCCACCAATATATACAACCCATAGTATACCCATTCCATTTGGGGTCAACCAAATACTTGTTATATGCAGGGTCCTTTAAACCTTCCCATCTACTGTATAAAGCTTGCAATATTACATCTTTATAGGGTGTTTTTTGCCAATCCACACCATTCACTGTAATTAGTCCTACAGTAAATTGTTTCCAAAGTGCTACTTTAAACGTATCTGGATGGTTATATCTTACTGTACCTATATAATCATTTGCTAAATAACCTTCTCCAACTTGCTCAACTTTTGTAGTTAAGTCAAAAAGTTCAACATTGCTGTAGCCATATTTTAGATAACTTTCCAAATCATTATTGTAATATTCACCAGCAACTACAATCAACCTATCTGTATTCTTAAGTTTATCACTGTAAGCTATTTCTTTTTCTTTTCCGGGCATAATTCGGTACCAACCTAATCTATCATGGCCTTTCTCATCAGGAGAAACTGCTTTTATCCATCCTTTATCTATCCACTCTTGATAGGGGAGCTGTTCTTCTTGACTTCCAGTTTGCGCAAATGCAGGAATGGATAAAAAGATTAATAAGACAGCGATTATCATTGAAATTATCTTTCTCATAGTAAAAACTCCTTTCTATTTAAAATTTTTAAATAACTTTCCTTAAAATTTCTTCAATGAATTTATCGGTGCTTTTTCCCTCTTTTTTAGCTTTATCTTCCAGCAGGTTGTAAAGTTCTTTAGAAATTTTTACAGCATTTTCTTCTTCACCTCCTTTTATTTCTTTTAATAGACTTGTGCAAAATTCAGAAGCCTTAATTTAAGCCATTCTACAGACATACTTTTTTCCTATCACTCTTGAATTTTTTATCTTTTATGTAGGATTTCCCCTCCCATTTGTCGAATTATTATATATACACTATAAAAAATTTTTTAAGAAGGAGGAAATCCTACATGTACCAGCTTCAATTGCTTTTAAATATACCTGAACTCTTTACCTCTCAGTCTAAAATTGATTTCTATTCTTCTATGTTTGAAAATCTTGACCTGTCTTCAATACCTGAATTCCCTTCCTCTAGTCCTGGCCGTAAGGGTTATTCTCACCATGCACTTTTTAGAGCTTTTATTGTCATGAAAGCTGAAAGATTCGGCACAATTTCTGACCTTTTAGATTATCTCCGCAATAATCTTATCATTGCTCATCTTTGTGGCTTCGACATTTCTAAACCTCTTCCTTCTTATTGGACTTTTCGCCGTTTTATTAATGACTTCTCTCATGATTATTTGACCTCTATTTTTCAAAATCAGGTCAATATCCTCAAAAATATGGGTATTATCTCCGGTGAGTTTATTTCCATGGATTCTACCCCTATTAAAGCTAACACTAAGTTAAATAACCCTAAGTCTTTTTCTAAAAATAAATTCTCTAAAGATAATCAGCCTAAGTCAGATAAGGATTGTAAATTAGGCGTTTATTCTGCTTCTAACGATTCTTCTAATAAACGCTATAAGTTTTATTGGGGCTATAAAAATCACATTATTGTTGATGCTATCTCTGGTTTACCCATCGCTGAAACTACTACCCCCGCTGATGCCCCTGATTTTGAAGCCGCTTTATCTTTGCTTGAGAAGACTAATAAGTGGTTTAACCTTAAGTATGTTAATTTTATTGCTGATAAAGGCTATGATGTTAAGAAACTTTATAATTATGTTAGAAATATTCTCCACGGTCATTGCTTTATTCCTCTTAACAAGCGTAATTCTAAAAATCCCCCTCTGACTGATGATGGTTATATGGTCTGTGAAGCGGGTATTAAAATGCTTAAAGATGGCAAGCAATATTTTGATGGTTTTATTAAGCAAAAATTTGTTTGCAAGTTCTGTAATTCTAAGGATGATTCTGCCTGCCCTATAAATCATCCTAAATATTTTAATGGCAAAAAGCATAGAGGCTGTACTAAGTATGCTATTATATCTTCTGATTATAGGTCCTCTATTAATAGAGACTCCCTATATTTTAAGGCCGTCTACAAATTGAGAATTGAATCAGAAAGATATAATTCCCGCTTTAAAGCTCTGGATTTTGAAAAGGCTTATGTTAGAAATATTAATTCTGTGAGCAACCTTAATACTTTTGGCCATATTACTTTGCTTACTGTCGCTATTGTAGCTATTAAATTGGGCAAATATGATGAGTTTAGATCTCTTGTTGCTTTGATGCAATCGGCCTAATTTTTATTGAATCTATTTCATGCCATTTTTTAACATTTGACTTCTACAGGATATTTATGCCCTTTTTTAGCTCCTCTTTTTGTCTTTTCTTTTCCCTTACCACTTCCTTTATGTTTGATTGTCAGTGTTGATTACTATATATTGTATGTAATACATATTTTGGTTTTTGATTATGATTATTTTAATTAATTTTGCACATCCCTATTCTTTTAATCTACGCAGAAGCCTTATCTTTTCCCTAGGGGTTAAAGCTTCCTCATTTTTTTCTAACAACTTCTCCATATTTTTTGGATCTTTCAAAAGCATTATCATGTTGCTCAAAGATTTTTCAGGTAAAGCTCCAGTTTCATACCTTGCAATAGAAGCTTCACCAATACCTAAAAGCTTGGCAAAGGCTCTCTGGCTTAACCCATAACTTTCTCTGATGTTTTTTATTTCTTTAGGTGAGAGTATGCCGTGTTTTTTTCGATATATATCATAGACCCTCTGTATATTTTCTTCTTCTAATTCTTCATCAAACAGCTCTTCACCACAAACACTGCACACCCTTATCCTCGCCAAAACCTTTATTTCATCTCCTCTAACATTTGATACCTCTTCTTTTTCAATCACCTCTGTTTCTTGTTCCGTACCACAGACAGGACAGAATTTCTTCACATTTTCCACCTCCTCACTTATACGGATAAACTAATGGCTGTTCTGCTTTGTGGAAAGAAAGACACACTAAACATTCTTTTTCTCCTCTTTTTTCAACTTTAAGCTTTATGTAAAAGTCTGTTCCTTCAATATCATACCCAAATTCCCATATAAAACCTTCCCTGTTGCTTCCCAAATCTTTATTAGGGCCTCTATAATAATTTTTGTAAGTTAAATCCATAATAATCTCTTTAACATGCTTAATTGTTAGGCCAGCTTCTTTAATTGAATCCATATTTTTCTTTCGAGGAACAAAATCAAAAGCACCTGATTTCATCAATTCTTTAGCATTATTGAGGAATTTCTTAATTTCCTCAATTTCAGTCATAGCATATACTCCTTTCACTTAGTATTTTATCACATTCCAAACAATTTTGCAATCATTTGATAGTATTTTTTATAAAATTCTTTAATTATTTTTCATCTTCAAACCAATAATCCACTTTATCTTTCATAAAATCGTAAAAAACCAGCATGCTTTTACCTTCTCTGTCCTTTACAAAAACACCTCCCGGCATAAGGTCGCATTTCTCTAATATAACCTTGTCAAGTTCCAATTGCTCTCTCAAAAACTCCATAACTCTTTCTCTCATCTCTTTCATACTCACTTAAGAGCACCTCCCTAAAAAATTCAAAATCAAATTTTGTTTGCCCCCGGCAGTTAAAACAAAACAGCCTGCGAGCCTAAGGTCAAGGGGTCGGGGAGGGATACCGGACCGAGCGTAAGCAAGGGAGGATATGCTCACCGACCCGAAGGGCTTGCCCCTTGACCGAAAGGCGAGCAGGCGTATAATCTTTGGTGCGGGGGCAAACAAAAAAGCACGTCTGCGAAAGCAGAGGTGCTATCTTAATCGGATTTTTGTTTTGAGCGAAGCGAAAATGAAAAATCCGTACCGCTGTTATTTTTCAGAAGTTTCGCTTTTTAGTTTAAAAAACTCCAAACAAAGTTCTCCTTTTCTTCCTGCTTGGCAGTACAGGAGCAAGCAGTTTTAGAAAAACAGAATCATTTTCTTTGGCAAAAGGGTTTGGACAGTAAGGTAAAGCTGTCCCTTTAATTCCTGCATAAAAAGAAATTTCTTCTGCATCACTCTGCGAAGCTGAAGGGAAAATAACACTAAATTCAGAATCAATCCTGTCAATAACCTCATGCCATCGCCATTTTGCAGCTGAAGCCACGACAAAAGCTATATCAGCTCTATACATTTCTCTTTTCCTTGCTGAATCCAAAATCCCAAGGTCTCTAACAACATACTCGTACTGTCCTGCTTTAATTTTTTTAAGAAGCATATCATAATTCCAATTACCATTGTCTCCGCTCTCGCATATTGGAAAAATATCTATTCCATGAACTGCACAAGACCCCTCTACTTTTCCTTCTTTTGATTTTAAGACACTGCATAAAAAAGAAAATGCAGGCCTCTGGCTGTCTTCTATAACTGCTGTAGAATGTCCTAAACGGGCAAGAAATGAAGAAATAGAGAGAGCTATATGAGTACATCCTACACCGTGAGCAGTACCGGCTATTGCTATAGTGACAATACCAGCCGGCCTTTCTTCTATAATAACCCTTTCCTTTGCCTGTATAGAAGCATTTAAAAACTGACCTGTATGCCATCTTGCGGCTTGAGCATATGTAGCTGGAGGAGAAAATAAAATATTTTTTATTATCTCACCCCAATTGGATTCTTTTTCTCCTTCTGCTATGTCGTATATACCCAAGCCGACTACAGAAGAAATTATTTCATCACCCGGCTTCCTCTCAGGTGCAATAACAATTATTCTGGTATTAGGTCTTGCAATTCTGAAACCTTGAAGAGCAGAAATAATTTCTTTACCTGAAAAAACATCGAGGTCTATAATAAGCACATCTGCAGAGACCCGAGAAGCAGAATAAAATATTTCTTTAACACTCTCAGAATCCAATTTACCAATATGCTCAAAAATCAGATCTCCTGCATCAGCTAAAGCTTTTTTTATCTCCTCAGCCATCTGCTTTGTAGCAATAAGTGAAACAAGCAAGCCCGAACCTCCTTTCTTACTTAAAAAAGTCAAGTGGATTTACAGCTCTTCCTCCAACTCTTACTTCAAAATGAAGGTGAGGGCCTGTGCTTTTTCCTGTGGAGCCTACATATCCAATCACATCACCAGCTTTAACAATTTGCCTCTGCTTAACTGCTATGGAAGATAGATGAGCATATCTTGTTTCTAAATTGTTGTTGTGCCATATAAAAACAACTAAGCCGTAACCGTCATTCCACCCAGCATAGACTACTTCTCCATCCAGAGCAGCTGTGACCGGTGTTCCTGCTGGTGCGCCTATATCCACACCAGAGTGAAATTTTTCTACTCCGTATACCGGGTCAATTCGAGGACCGAAGGGAGAAGTAATTTTATAAACCCCCGGCACAGGCCACTTAAGATTTTTCTCAGCAGGCACCCATCCCTCAGGTATTCCTGCATCTAACAAAAAAGAAAGGTCTGTGTTTTTGAGAAACTCAAGAAACTCCTTAACTTTATCTTTTTCTTCTTCTGTGAAGTCAAGCATATCTAAAACCTCGTCTAAACTCAAAAGTTTATATACCGGAAAGTGCATTCCATTCTCTGTAACAACTTCTCCTGTGTTTTTCACAAACATTGAAGCAAGCTTATAAGCACTTTCAGGAGTAGCTTTAGAAAAGTCCTGCTTAAACCTTACAGCATCTACAGCAACAAGCTCCCTCCAGTCAGGGCCCATATTAAATTCTTTCTTCACCTTTTCTGCTGCATCGATGTAGAATTTGGCCTGCTCTGCAGTAATAAGTGGAACTTTCTCAAAAGCAGTAATGGGACCGGCAAAAATTACAGCAATCACTAAAACAGGAACAACAACAAAAAGGAGAGCAAACTTAAAAATGCTCTCCAAATCATCTGGAAGAAGTGCTAAAAGCACTTTCCCTAAGGTATGCATCAGCTTCCGCCTCCAGTCAAGTACTGCATTTCATGATGTGCTGCCTCAATCTTTATGTGAATTCTCTGTGTGCCCGCAACAAAAAGGCCTTCTCCTCTTTTTGCATTTGCTAGAAGGTCGTGCTCTGCTTCAGAAAGGTTCATAAGAGCTGTTATTGCTTCTAAGTCTTTTTCTCCCTGTGCTAAAAGGAGCTTATATGTTGGATTATCCAGTAGTGCTTGGCCGTACCTCTGCACTTCTGGTGCTAAAAAGTCTATGACATTCTGGCTTATAACAATAAGACTTCCATTATACTTTCGTATTCGCTTTGATGTATCTCTCAAAAATGCAATAGCCTGAGGCGTCTGAGGGTCAACAAGCATCCATGCTTCATCGACGACTAAAACAGTCCTTTCTCTTCTGTCTCTTTCAAGGATGTTCCATGCAAAAGAAAGTACATTGAAGTACTGCGCTCTTTTAACTTGGTCTTCAGCATTCTGCAGATCATGAACATCAAAGACAATAAAATCGGAGTCGGCCTCTACAGCAGTTGACCCTGCCCATAAATATGAGTCTGCTCCTTTTGCTGCTCTTTTCAAAAGTACTGAAAGCCTTCCATAGGCTTCAGGATTTTCTTCCGCTTTTTTAACAAGGTATTCATAAAGTTCTTTCACAGTAGGCCATTTGTCATTAGGAACACTTTTAGGGTCTGTATCCCATGTTATTCCTGCTTCCTTATACACTTCCACTAATGCATCCTCTAATGCTGCTTTTTCTGTGTCTGTGAGGTCTCGGAGGTATAGACTGAAAAATGTCCTTAATGTTTGGATGTGTAAGGCTAACGGACTTTGAAAAGATGAATCTTGCTTTTCTTCTTCCTCCTCAACAGGCCTTAATCTCACCTGAAGTGGATTTATCTTTCCTTCACCGCCTGCTGCATTAATCCACACCCCTCCAAGCTTATTGCACATATCTTTGTACTCTCTCTCAGGGTCTATGATTATAATTCTGCTTCCCTGCATGTACTCTCTTAAAAGAAGCATTTTAGCAGTAAAGCTCTTTCCTGCGCCGGGCTTTGCAAGAATTGTCCAGTTTGAGTTTGTCCTGTCTCCTCCTCTTTTCCATATATCAACCAGTACCAATCCTCCATCTCTGTCTTTTCCCAAAACAACACCGCTTCCATCATTTATGCCTGAAGCAGTGAAGGGAAAGGAGGCAGCAGCAGTTTCAGCAGGCATATTCCTTGCCCCTGCATCTTTTACCTCATCCGGCAGTGTGCAGAAGGGCCCTGCAGCTTTTAAGCCTTCTTCTTGGCGGAATATAAGGACTCTTCCTCTCATACCTGAAGCAGCTAAAGAAGCCTCAACCTGACGTGTTTTTCTGTCAAGCTCCTGCTGATTAGGAGCAAGGACCATAAGAACTACCGTTACGTAAAATACCTGCTGCTGTTCCTGATCTATTTTCCTCATGAGCTCTTCTGCATCTTTTAAAGCCTGCTCTGTCCTCTGCATTGTGAGGGCATTTCCTCCCATTTCAAGCCTTCCTGCATATTCACCAATAGCCTTATTTAAACTCATGATTAAATTTGTAGGGTCGGTAGGTTCAATGTGGACAGAGCACACCACACCCGGCATTCCTGCGATTCTTGAAAGCCATGCAGCATTTACTTTGGGAGGATAGCCTGCAATGACTAGAATTCTTGCAAGCTGGTCATTGAAAACAATCTGTCTTGCATTAAACTCCAATGCCTGTGGCGAAATCATATCAATTAAACCTGAAAGTATATTTACTTCTTTTTTCTTCACATTTCTCACCTCACTTAAGAATACACAGGTGGTAAGTATGGTCCATTAAAAGCTGGCGCTCTTTCAAATGCAGCCTGAGAAGGATGGCTGAAGCTAAAGAGAAGGTCTATTATGTCTTGGTCTTGCGCTAACTCTACTTTTAAACCTGATTTTTCAAGATTGTTGGCAAGCTCATGGGCTTTTGCTTTAAGCTCTTCTTTTTCTTTGCCTGAAAGCATAATAAAAAAGCGCCTTTCTATTGCCTCGCCACTTGTAACGATAGAAGCAACATATTTTAAATATTCCTGAAGTAATCTTTTTTTAGTCATGTTAATCTCTTCCTTAGATTTTGTCTGAAGATAGCCGATGTAAGAGTCAAGGTCTACTGGCCTGCCTATAGAAAATATCTGCATAGACTCTTTAAAGCCGTTTAAAGCTTCATAAACTGTTTGTATAATTCTTTTCTTTTCATTTTCACTTTTTAAGCTGATATTCAAAGGCATAACTTTTAAAACACACACATAACGACCGTCTTTTAACAAAATCATATCCTCTGCAACATCTCTTACAGGAATCCATTCCTGAACAGCCTTTCTTTTCTGCTCTTCTATTTTTGCTTTATCTTTTTTTACAGCTTTCTCTTTTTTAAAAATCCCAATCAATCTCTGCAACCTCCTTGCACATAAAGGTATCTCTTCTGCTTTTTGCTCCATTTGAGGTAGTATTTAATAAGATTTAGCACGCTGCTCCCGTCAGGTCCGGGAATAACCAGAAAGTAAGCAAGGCCTGTAAAAATAAACACTGCCAAGTACCTAGCAGGAGAGTGAGTAAAGATAGATAAAATCAAATAAACAGCAAAGCCTAACAAAAGCCCTGCAAGCACAAAAAAGAGCTCTTTCCATCCAAAGCCCGGAAAAAACTCAAACTTTGCAGAAATATTTTTAGGCACTTGATACAACCCACATCATCCTCTCATCATAACTCTTCTTAATATATACATGCTGCCTGCTGTCTGTCCTGCATGGCCTATGGCAGAGCCAAGTCCTGAATGATATGCAAACTGCCTTAAAACAGCAGGAGTCTTAAATGCAACCCACAGCCAGCCTATGAGCATTAAAAGATTTAGTACAGGCTGGCTAAACTGCATATTAACTCCTGTTGAGAGAAAGCCCCTAATCATAAAAGTCTGCACAGCTTGAGATAAAGATAAAACAACAAGCTCTCTCCACCAGACAGACCACACACCTTCATCAGGTCTTGTCAGCCCTACTGCCATGATTGGAGCTGACACTGCAAGAAAAGCAACTTCCACAGCCCTTATGCCTGTCTGAATAAGAATTAAAATCCATATAACTGCTGCTGTAAGGGCAATGAAAATAACAGCAGAAGAAAAAGAAGAAAGCTGCTGAAGAATTGAAGTAATTCCTGCCGTAGGATTGCCCGTCTGTGTTGAAGGTAAGGCCGCTACAGCCTTTGCAAGTTCTGTGCCCCACTCATACACCGTTGTCACTGCCCAAGGACCTGCTGAAATCATCAAAGCAGCAAAGGCAGTTCTTTTAAGAAGCTCTAAGGGCTGTGCTGATGAATCACCTGAATTGTATAAGATGTATGTCTTTAATGCTTCAGCAGCTACCTTTACTCCTAAAAGAGTACCTGCTACTACTTTTGTAAGGTAAATTGCGTTGGTTACATAAGGCGTATTTAAAATTTTTAAAGCCAGTGCCATCTCATCTCCCAAAAATGAAACAAAAAGGGAGAGAAGCGAATCCAGTATATTCGTGAAAAAATTATTTACAGCATTCATAATCATGTTCTCTATCGCAGCAAACAAGAAAAACACCTCCAGAAAGGGCCGGATTATCCCGACCCTTTAGAATTACTTGAAGTAGGATAAAAATACTTTAACAATTGAAGCTGCGCTCATTCCTATTGCGCCGCCGATTAGGATGTTCCTTATAGACCTGTTATGCGCTGCAGTAACAGCAGGGTCGCCGTCTCCCATCTGCTTCATTAGAGCGTGGTATCCTATAGCTGCGCCAGAAGCAGCAGGAATGATATAAAGAATCCATGTTAAGACATCATTTAAAAGATTAACAGCACCAGAAACAAAACTTGGCATAAATAAAACCTCCTTACCTTAATTTTGATAATAAATTCTCATTAGTTCTCTCTATATCTTTACTTTTACCTTCTTCTAAAAGACTAATGTCGGGTATCCATGTAGGTACTGACACCACCTCCTTTTTAAGTTCTTCTAAAGCAGCAGGAATTAAATCTTTTGCTGCAGGCCATTTAGAAAGGTCAGGTAAAGGAAGCCATGCGGGATTCTGCCTTGCCTGAAGTATAAGTGCTCTATCCTGTGGCCACCTCAAAACTTCATCGGGAATTAATAAAGGCCTTCCTGTGAGGCCCTCTGATGTGCTGTGGCTGTAATCTGTATGTCTAACCTGCGAAGAGTAGCTTTCTGTCCTTATTGTATACTGTCCTGTCTTTAAGCTTATTATCTTTGCTGTCTCCGGGTCTGTTGTGAGGATGTATACCCAGACAGCGCAGTTTCCTGTAATTGTTTGAGCTAATTCTCTGTATTTCGCTTTAATCTGTGATATATCCTGAACAGCCAGTAAAAACCTCATATTGCGCCCTGCTGCTACAGTGATTTTCTTATCAAAGTCAGGTATTGGAGGAAGGTTCCCGAATTCATCTAGAATAAAGTTTACTCTTTTAGGAAGTTTTCCTCCACTTTTATTTGCAAGGTCAACTAAAGCTTGATAGGCTTGAGAAATATAAAGCGTTGCTAATACGTTTCGTGTGCTCCTTTCATCAGGGATAACTATAAACACAGCTGCTTTTTCTTTTCCTACAACATCTAAATCATGGTCCTTATTAGATGTAAGCCATACAATAGCAGGGTCGCTCCAAAGTCTCAACTGTGCTGCTGTTCCTGTGAATATGGAGCTTCTTAATCTATCTTCTGAAAGAGCTGCAACCCCATAGGCTGAAGCTGCAGGATGGTTATTAGGAAGTGATTTAAAATACTTGTCTAAAAGTTCTCCTCCACCTGTGCCTAAGCGGTGGAGCATCTCATAAGCACTGCCTAAATGTTTTGCCTCCTTTGGCGCAGAAGAAGCAACAGCCAAAATTAAAGCAGCAGTAAGACTTTCCTGAGACTGAGGCCATATGGGGTCTACCCCTATGTGAGGCTGCTGATTTGTTATTATGTTTGCTATGTCCCATGCGCTCTGACTTGCAAGAGAATAATCACCGGCTTCAAGATAAGATGCTACTTCTAAAACTGGATTCCATTGATTGCCTCTGTATGGATTTCGCAAATCTATGAGAATTACCTTATACCCAAGCTTTTTTAAATACTCTGATGAATATCCATATAGCTCTCCTTTAGGGTCAGATACAATCATACTTTCTTTAGCCTTTGCAAGAGTCCATATAGTGGGCAGTATTATCCTTCTTGATTTACCGCTTCTTGTTGAGCCTATAACTAGTAAGTGAGTATCTCCTGCATCAAGCCATGCTTTTGAAGTAGAAGGATTAAAGCCTACAATAAAGCCCCCTTTCGGGGGGTTGTTGTTGCGTAGATTCCACACAGTAAAAGTTTTTGATACTTCTTTTTCTGTTCTCCATCTTGCAGTTCCATATTCTCCTCTTCCTGCAGCTTCAGGAAGCCCTAACTCATCAGTTTTTCTTTTCTTCCTCCCATAAATAGGGAAGAGCACAGAAACTAAAGCTGCAAAAACAGCAGGCTGTAGCCACAGCCATGGAGTTTTTACATCTTCTCTTTTGAGCAGTAAAGATATTCCTGATAAAGGCTTCTCTTTTATATATGCCTCCCATTTAGGCAGGCCTTCTTTAAAGCCGTAATCTTTAGCGTAAATCGGGAAAAGCAGTAAAAAAGGTGTAAATAAAAAATCAAGCATAAGAATTAAAGTCGCTATTATAGCTCTAAACCTCACGGCTTTCACCTCTCTCTGCCATTCTTCTTTTCTTTTCCATTTCTTTTTGAGCTGCAGTGATGGACTCTGCTTCTGCTCTCAATCTTTCTCTTTCTAAAGCTCTCCATGCTGAGCGCCATACTGAATTTGTGAGTCTTGTAGTATCTACTGCTTTTTCTTCCTGCAGTGCTGCTGCGCCCTTCAGCACAATCTGAGCTGTTCTTTTCTGTATGTCTTCATATGCCTTTTCTGCTGCTTTTTCTAAAACTTCAGGATTTGATGTGTAGTGGCTGGCCAGCTCTTTAGCAAGTTCTTTATACCTTTCAACAGATTGAGAAAATCCCGGTTGCTTTAAAAGCCAGTCTGCAACTTCTTTTGCTTTTTCTTTTACTTCAGAAGGCATGTAAGCAAAAACGATGCGTCCTTTTTGGGGCATAATTTTTGACAGCTCTTTGAGCTTTTCTAAAAGCTCTTCTCTCGTCTGCTGGTCAAGAGTGGGAGGGAGGCCGGGCTTTTCTCCATTTAGTGCTCTTATTTCTATTCTTGCTTTTTTGACTTCTTCCAGCACTTCTGAAACATCTCTTTTAGCTGTATCTCTTATCAAATCTCTTAAGGCTGATTTTTCTGCTGTAAGTGCCAGTCTTTCTTTTGCGTATATTTCATTTAAAAATACTTTTTTTATGTCTTTTATCTCACCTCTTGATAGTTTTCCTCGATTCCTCTGAGGTGTTTTCTCCCACATCACGATATGGACGTGAGGATGTCCTTTCTTTTGATGAAAAGCAGCAACCCATCTTAGATTTGACTCGGAAATTCCCATCTTTGCAGCTGCATCTGATATTGTAGCTCTAAGAGCTTTTTCCCATGAGTCTCTTGTAGTGTATCCAAGCTTTACAGCATCTTCTTCTTTCAATGACAGAATAAATCGCCAAACGATGCCAGAATGTCTGCTTAACTCTTTCATTGTTTCTTTTAAACTAACATTTTTGTCAGAGCTGAAAAGCCCATGGCTTCCCGGTCTTTCATCCATGTACTTTACATGTCCTGCAGGAGTGCCAGCAGTATTTATTTCAAAATTATCAATAAAATCATCAAGACTTTCATACTTTGAAAGTATTTTCTCTGCATATTTATTTCCTGCGTCTAATTCTTCTAATTCATTTAATTCACCTCTGTCTACTTCAGATTTAGTTCCTATATACACAAGGTGCGCAACATTTTTAGCTTGATTTTCATGTGTAGGTAAATAAAATTTTGCTATCATTACAAAAGGAGCGGTCATTCATTATCATCTCTTTCCTTGAGATAAGCAGCTGCTTTAACTCTTGCTTCATTGTAAATTTCAACAGCATTGTGCTTTCCCAGATCTGCTATAGTCTGCACATTCATGTACATTGCTGTTGCAGCTGCTACTGCTGCCTTTGCCATGAGTTTGGCCAGCCGGTCCTCTGTTGGTCTTAGTACATCTCGCATGGCTTTCCTCACGGCTTCGGTGACTTTATCAATCCCATCATTTGCAGCTTCATTAGTAATTGATTCTGTAAGTATTCTTCTTGCAACAGCAGAAATGGGCTCATTTCTTCTAGAAGCTAAATTAATTAAAGCATTATAAATATCTTCTGGAAGCCAGACATATATTTTTTTCAGAATTATCCCTCCCTTAAAATTTTGTAAAAAAAGAAACGGGCGGTAATCCCGTTTCGTAGAAAACCTTAATAATTGAGTTTTATTTTATAGCTACTTTTTTATTAGTGTAAAATAATTTTTGTGTGTCTTTTTTATAACCTTCAAGTATATAAGGAGCATCTTCTGTAATAGTACCCTCTTTTATATGATACTCTATATTGTGTTGTTCACAGAATTTTATTACTACATCAGTGCAATAATTGTAGAATTCCTTATACCACAAATATTCACTAACTTTTTTATTGTAGTTAAGTCTGCCAAATACGATTTTATCAACAAACGATATTTCATTTAAAATATCTCTTAAGTCTTGATTAACAATATTCGGAGTTGGATAAGGTTCAATACTTACCCAAGTTTTGAGTCCTGCATTGTGAAGTTTTTTTAAGCTTTCTATTCTATCTCTGTAGTTTGAAGAATGTGGCTCATAAATCCTTTTAAAATTTTCATCCAACGAAACTAAGGTAATTCCGTATTCATTACCAGTATCATAATTTGTTTTGTCTAGTAACTCGTCAGGATATAAACCCTTAGTCAATGTGGTCACCTTTATTCCATTTTTATTTAATTTTTTTATTATCTCTAGAGATAATTTAACAACTTCCGGATACCCTATCATAAACGGATCTGTCATAAAACTTAGGTGCACAAAGTGAATCTTATCTTTTAATTTTGGTATCTCTTTATCCAAAAGTTCTAAGGCATTAGAAACTATCTTAGGTTTAATCCATTCTTCATAAGACTTTACTCTTCCAAATCGTTTGGATAGCATAAACGCATAGCAAGGAAAATTACAGCCATGAGAACATCCAATAACATGATTTATTGTATAATCTCCATATTCAACCCCTGATTTATAGAGTAAACTTTTCCTAATAATCTTATCCATTTTGTTTTCACTCCTTAAAAACAATAATATCATTCTCTTCAATGCCTTTCCTTTCATGTCCTTGTAAAGTATACTGTGGTTTACGAATTATACGAATTTTACCATCATCCTCTAACTTCAATAATGCTTTTCTTACAAAAGTTTCGGCATATCCATTTTTTATACATTCAATAACTAGAGTCAAAAAACTTACTTGCCTATTTTTGTAATTTCCTAATAAAAAGTTACTTATTTCATCTATTTTAACTTCTTCCATGTCTAAGAATGATTGCTGATCTTGTTTAGGTCCCCTATATTCTAAATTTCCATCGTTATGCTTTGCAAAAGAAGAGCTCATTATTCTAAGTCCTTTTCCATGATTAGTTCCGTGGATTAAATAGTAATATGTTCTATCTTTATCAGGAAAACTTATTCTATATTCTTTTACATGCGAAAATGTTTCTTCTAGTTTTTTGACAAATAAACCTACAGCAGCTTTTTCACGTTCACGTCCTTTTAAATTTTTTATTTTTTCCCACTCATCTGTTCCATACAAGTTATTTATTGTTTGTTTCACTTTTTCAATGGAAATCCCCCTATTCAATGCATTGTACATAAAGTTTACTATTATTTCTGACCTTCTATCATTACGCGTTGTTTTGAAAAACTTATAGTCCAAGGAATATCCAAAAGGATCTATTAGATAGAAGGTAGGAGTAAATGGATATTTGTGTAGAACTTTTTCTGTACCTTCTTTATAGTTATCATTAATTAGTTCTATAGGTAGTGTTATATTCTTAAATTTAATTATTTTTCGAAGATTATCTAAATTCTCCTTATCTGTATCTATAACAAAAATCTTAATCTCACGATTTAGTTTTTCTATATTTTCTTGTGCTACGAATGCTGCTAAAATAGGAGACCCAAAATAGATATTCTGTTTTTCGTCAATATATGCTCCACATCCACCAAAACAATCAATATAATTGATATTATGATGTTTTCCAACTATCTTTACATATTTATCAAAATATTCTGCTAAAACTCTATGTTTGACTTTAGTATGTTCTTTAATTTCCCAAAAATAAAATGGATATCCTTCCATGTATATCTTTCTGTTTGCCATAAGCCTACTCCTTGTCCACTTTTAGTTACATATTAGAATTCGACATTTTCTTTTAATTTCCTCCTTTCCTTGAAACTTTTAGAGAAAAATATTTCTTTGTCTAACATTTATCTCCTAACAAGCACCTTAAAAAGGTGTAGAATTTAAAATGATTTTGCATATACTCAAGGTGTTTTAGAACATCCTTAATTTTAAAGAAGCCCCTTAAAAAGCACCTCTTATAAATTTGTTTCCGTCGGGCACTGCCCGACGTGTGTGCAGCGCGAAGCGCACCTTGCCTTATCCTGCATTATAAAAACAAAGCATAAAAGCTCAGCAGGTTTTGAAAGATAGAAAACCACCCCTGTATACTGCAGAGGTGGTTTTAGGTAGCATCTTTCTCAATATGATGCTTTATTTTTGAGATTTCATATATAACTTCTCTGCGAAAATCTATTAAACTATCTTCTAATTTCTGGCACCTTAAATCCTCTTTAATCATATCAAGGATAAAGTTTATCACCCGAATTTTGTCTTCTTTTTTTGTCTCATCTTTTAGAACTTGATTAGTAAACTCGATGGCATATTGAAAGTCGTAAGAATTGTATATAACCTCTTTTTCCAAAAGTTTAAGGACGTTGTAATAAATTCTGCCTTGAAGAAAAGGTTCATAGTGCATTAGTGAAATTAGTTCATTACATGCTCTCATATATTTCTTCTCGTCAAGAGCTTTTTTTATTTTAACGAGGTAAGGAATATATGAGAAGTGAGCTATGTTTTTCTCATACTTTTTAGAAGGCCTTAACTTTTTCAGCTCTTTATAAAAATCCTGCAAAGCCTTTCTTGCTTCTAAATTTTTCTCTTCTCCTTCGTCATTCCACCAGCTGTCATAAGGTTCCAAAATAGAATAAAGCTTCTCCATCTTTATGCCTCCCATAAGTTTACCTAAAGGGATAAAATATCTTCTAGGCTTTCAAGGAGAATTTTTTCATCATTTGAGGTTTCACTTTCAGTAGCTGGTTCAGGTTCTGCAGGCTGTGGTGGTATTTGGGCTTTTATACCTGACTGCTCCAGCTTTTCTAATATGGCTTCAATTTTTGCTATTTTGGCTCCAAAGTCTCTGTAGAAGCGCAGAGCATTCTTTATGTATTGACTTTTGTCTTCCTTTAATGATTCAAGAAGCTCCTCAATGTCCTTATCTTCTTTATTTGTGCGGAAGCTGTGGACTTTCAATTTGCTTCACTCCCATCTATGTTTACACCTTCAAAAGCAGTTAGAAGAACAGGGGAGAGGAGGTAAACTGCAAAATTGTATTACAATCTTGATTTTTAACTGCTTAAAGATGTAATACAAAATTAAAAATAAATCTTTGCAAAAGCAGTTGTTTTAAGGATTTAGATGTGTAAACATATGCTTAATCAGAAGTGTAATACAAAGTATAAAAATAAAGCCTTCTTATTTAGACAATGTGAGGCTTAGAAGGTGTAAACACTATTTTAAAGTAGTTGTAATACAAATTCAAAGAAAGCAGTTTTTAAGCGTCCATTTCTTCTGAATTTGGCTCTGTAAACATATCTTCATCTGCTCTGTCGGTGCAGCTGTGTGCAGCTTCTTCAATTATGCTTTCTTTTGGCAGTTTCTTTTTAAGAATCTCTAGAGAAATTTCTCTTTCAGGCTCAAGCGTAACTACATAGCTTTTATCCTTCTGCTCTATAAGCATGTGGCCGGTAAGCTTCAGCTCATCCCACATTTCATAAACTTTCTCTCTCATGCCTTTTTTCTTAGGAAGAGTTATTTTAATCATGTTTTTGCTCCTCCTTTGTCATCATCTATGATTTTAATAACTTTCTCATCTTTATTTTCGCACACTCGTATGATGTACTTTATTTCTCTCCTTGTGAGGTACTTCTTTTCTCCCGTGTAGTAGTCAACCATCTGCTTCATTAGCTCCCATGCACCCTTATAATCCAGCTCCCTTTCTTTTGTCATTCCCTATCCCTCTCTTTTTTCTCCTCCAGTTCGGCTACTTTAAGAAATCCTTTTGCATTGGCAAATTGAGAATTCTTTACTAACACTGTGTTTTCATACAGGTTCTTTAAGCTGTCAAATAGGCTTACGGCTCCACCTCCCGCTAAGAAAATTGTGTTGAAGAAGTCCAGCTTACTTCCCCATACTGCCTTTATTCTATCTTGTATTACACGAGATATTTCAAGCTTTACCTCATTCAGCTCTTTTTCAAAGTTCAAAACTTTTCCTCTGTAAAATATGCTTCCTTCATTCACAAGCTGAATGAGCTCGGGTATATCAAGCTTAGAGCCGGTCTTCTGAGTAAATAATTTATCAGCAGCATTGCTTAGCTGAGACATGCCTATGTCTAAAGTGCCCGAAAGGTCTTCTCTCAGTGGGAGCTTTCCATCAACAACAAAAACTATATAGTCTGTTGTCCTGTAGCCTATGTCAATAAGCCCTATGTAGCTTCCTTTTATGAGGTACTTCTGCAAATCGTCCATTATGGCATAGTACACTGCGCCTGCAGCTTGAGGGAAAACTGTTACCCTGTCGAATTTGACTATCTTTAAGATGTTGTATCCTTTAAACTCAACAATTGCTTTGAAATTTTTAATCATATCTCTAAGCTCGTCTTTCTGATGGATGTACTGCTCTAAAGGAAGGCCTGACACAATGTGTACAGGCTCATCATTTGAGGGAAATAGAAGTGCTGAAGCGCTGGCTAAAACTGCTTTTGTGTTGGGATGATTTATTTTATTTTCGTCAAAGGCATAGGATACATTCCTTCCTTCTCTTCTTGCTAAATCGCCAATGAAATATTCTTCCTGCTCTTCTTTCCCGTTTCTTAAAACCACGTGCATGTTTTCAATGAGGTTATTTAGATTCTGCCCGAACAGCCCTATTAAATTTCTCTGATATGCATTCCCAACAAGTGAAGGGAAAAGGACAGTTTTGCCCGCTTCATTTACCCCTTTCACATACCCATATCCCAAGTCAAGCCCTATTTTAAACATTAGCCATCTCCTCCTCATGTGTAATTTCAATCATTGTCCTTGCAACCATAGGGTCAAATTGACTTCCTGAGTTTTTAAGTAGCTCTTCAATTATAAACTTTTTTTCAACAGCTGCCTTATAATGTCTCCCTGACATCATAGCATCAGCTGCGTCACATACAGCTAGAATCCTCGCTAAGAAAGGTATTTCATTCCCTTTCAATCCATAAGGATAACCTATCCCGTCGTATCTTTCATGATGAGTTTCAACAATTGTTACAATTTCCTCAGGAAAACCTCTTTCTCTGAGCCACTCTGCACCCTTTGAAGGGTGAAACTCCATTATTCGCCTTTCAAAGGGTGAAAGTGATGTATCCTTTGACAGAATTTTAAAATTTATTAGCAATTTTCCTATATCATGCAACAGTGCAGATTGAATTAAAATTCTTTTTTCGCTTTCATCGAGAGAAAAAGCTTTTGATACTTTTTTACATAACTCAGCTGTTCTTGTCTGGTGGTCTAGAACGTACTTTTGATAAAACTCTGCATTTTCTTCTCTGATGAGTGTGACAATGTTTCTGTTGTTTGTGCATTTCCTGCACACACTGCAGTTTCCGTCACAGTATCCGCCTGCAATTTCAAGCTTATAGTAGCCGTCATAGTCTAAAACGAGAAGTGCAAATTCCACGAAAACACCTCCATAGAAAAATAGAACAGGTATGATACAAACACATAAGGTACAAGAGGCACAGAATACTTTAAGCCTTTTCTTTTAATTAGTCCGTAAATTAGAGTGGCAACAAGAAGGATAAACATTGGTAATGCCAGCATAGAGAAATTTTTTCCCATAAAGAAAGCTAAAGCAGTTAAAAGTTTAATATCTCCGCCTCCAATACTTCCTTCAAATATAATTGATGGAATGAGAAGAAGTATAAAAACTGCTGCTGCCGTCAAAAAGCTTTCTTTAAAATTGCTGCAGGTAAATAAGGAATAAATAAAAAGGGCAAGTACCGCAAAATCTGGCACCTCCCTTTTTTTAAGGTCTAGATAGCTTAAATAAAAGAGAAGCACTGCAACCGGGATATACTTTATTTCCTCCACCTCCTCAATAAAATAAAGGCCTCATACATTTTGTGCAGGCCCAAACTTTATTTGTAGAATATCAGCGCATTACTTAAGTTTCTACCGGGTGCTGTAAGATACTTTCCTTTAAAGTACAATCCAGAAGAAGCTCCGCCGTCAAGATTCATAGCGTTGTAAGCACCTAATTGCTTCATAATCTGCGCTAACTGATACACAGTAGCATTCGGTACAGTCACAAGGAGAATGTCTCCCTGAGGAGTTACTCCTATTGCACTTCTAGCAAAGGATAGACTCAAAATCTTAGCTTCAGTAAAACCTTCACTAACAGGATCAACATTTATCTCACCATTCCTAACAAGAGTAGGACCTGCTCCTACTGCCTCAACCACATCCGACCAGTCCACTTTGTTTCCATCTGCATCTGTATAAACAATTCTGTACTCTACTGTTTTTCCAATTTCAAACACTCTTGCCAGATACTCTTCACTTCCAGTAAGATTTATGACATATCCATTAGCAGGAATATTAACATCTTGGTTTTCCTTAATGTATTTGACAACACCATTTTCCACTACAATATTTATTCCATAGCTAAATCCTAAACTTATTCCCCATTCAGGTGTAAATATGTACACACCATTTCCATTAGGTGTATGATTAAATCCATAAGCGTACCAGTTATTTGGCCATGAGTAAGACCCATTCGTACCGCCTTCTATTTTTATCCTTAATTTCTCCATCTTAACTCTTCCATCTGCAGTAAATCCAAACACAGTTCCTATGTTACCTATATGAACCACTTTTCCTGACTTGATAATTGTATCCCACGGATCAGGATGACCATTATAGGCGCTAAAAAATGTTCCATTAATTGCTGCAGAAGCATTATAGAGTTTAGCCATATCATATAGGCTCTGAGTAGTCCCTATTTGATTATTAGCCAGAACAACTAAAGGTTTATAAGGTGAATTGTAAGGAATCTTTACACCAGTTACGGAAATTCCGTTAATTTTTGTGCTGAAACTCTGTATTTCAGCATCGTAATCTACTGCCCTCACATATATAGCTGAATCATTGAAAGGAATTACAGCTGTTTGAGTGGCATCTTCCCACTTTACTTTATTTCCACCTATTAGCTCAGCTAAAAATCGAAGGGGTAAAAAAGTAGAGTCATTTTTAATTATTGCCGGTACAGGCATTTCTCTGCTTTTCCCGTTTACAACTGCTTTTGTACTGTTAATTTGAAGGACAATTTTTAGGTCATCCTTTGTAATTTCAACAGTTTGAGTATCACCAAACCATTTAACTTCAGCTCCCATGCTCTGAAATACGCCTCTTGCAGGCACCATCATGTAGGTGTTGTTCTGATAAGTGTACAAAAATCCCTTGTAATATGAATCAGCAAAGGAAGGGGAGGGGAAAGCAAAATAAAAGAGTAAAAAACCTAAAAAAGCCGCTGATAATGTTCTTTTCATCGTTTTATTACCTCGCTTCCTTTTCTTAGGCTTTTCTAATTATATTTTCGGTCAGCTGCTTCTTTTTGTAAAGTCCTTAATACCCTAGCAAAAACAAACTTCCTTTAGCTTCATATTCCTTTATAATAACTGCCTGCTCAGGCGTAACAATTAAAGTCACTGCTGCAGGAATTAAAGACTCCTTATCATACTGATTGTTTTTATCAGCCTTTCTAACATCTTCTCCTGACTTATTTACAACATCATATATTTGAACCTTCTCAGCTACTATCTTAGAAGCACCATCTTTAGCTTCATCCTTGGGCACCCATCCAATATCCACAAAATCACCCGGCTTAATTTTTCCTGCAAGAGATGATGTCAAATTTACGCCTATTGTTACTCTTCTCATATCCTCCTTCAAGACAGGTACTTCTTCATGTGAAACCATGCTTTTCAGCACATATGACCCTGCAGCAATATCTACTTTTGCATAGCCGGTAGCTTTCTCATTTGCCAAGTACATTTCTTTTACATATGCTGATTGGGGTATCTCTTTTATCCCGAGCTTTGTATCTATTTTTTCTCCTGATTTAATATCAGAAACCGCAGCAATTACCTGTATCTTTTTATCACTTTCTGCCATGCTTTTGAAGTATTGATACTGGAAAAATGACAAACCTCCTGCGAGAATTAAACTTAATGCTATAAGTATCGCTTTCTTCTTCACAAACATCTATCATTCCTCCTGTAAATTATAGAAATTATCAACATCACGGTGTATAACAATGTCAACATATTTTCCAAACAAACCTGTTAAAGCTGGTCTTTTAGCTTTAAAGCTTACAACAACATGAATAGACGTGTTTTTTATAAACGTTCCTCTAGTGCAGAATGTCGGGTAGCTGCCGGGGTTGTAAACTATAAACTCGTCAACATGCACCGGCCCTGCTGCAACACTTCCCGGCAGTGGATTCATATTTTCATCAAGCTTCATGTTCTTCTTAAGGTATTCATAAAAAGTATCTCTTGCAGCATTAGGATCAAGGACATATTCTCCATAGGCTATATCCACTGGATTTGTGCTTTTTAGTGCTGCTAGGGCTGCTGCAACAACAGCATCATCAGCACTGTTTTTAATGGTATACAAGAATCTGCTTTCTATCAAAAACATGCTGAATGTCATAAAAGGAATTAGAAAAAGCAGTGCAATAAATATAGAACTTATGCCCTTTTTATCTTTCATACTTCTTGCTGATAGACGAAATAGGCCCATAAACCATCTGAGTACTCTCATCAACTCTTTTTATACCTCCAAGCGTAATAGTGTACCTCCTCATTACAGTATCCATAGCTATCCTTATTTTCACTTCCTCCCCATAAGGAACAGGGTATGGTGTGTAATCAATATGCACCTTATTAAGGTCTATCCCTTTTGACTGGAGAAAAGCCTCAAGATTGTAAAGCCCATCAGAAGTCAGTCCTCCTTCAATCTCCATTCTCAAAACCGCCTGTCTTGCTGCTTGGCGCAGAGTATCGTACCTCACCAAATCTGTAAGCATATTAACTGTGTTGGCAATTGGGAGTATAAGAAAAGGGAGCACAAGAACAAAAGCAATTATTTCCGCAGTTCCTTTTCTCCAGAAATTTTTCATAAGTGGGGCAGGAAGGCTAAAAAGTCCTCCTGCCTTCACCTCCTTACTGGCCATTTAATACCTGCTCCATCTGAGAGTTGAGGTTTGAAATTCCTCTGCTTGTAGTCTGACCAGTACTTTTAATAGGATTTGCTACAACAAGAATTACAAATAAGATTATCAAAGCCACAGCAACAATTTCACTAAATCCCTTAGAGTTTCCTAAAGCCCTTTTGATTGACTCTTTAATCTTCCTAAACATTAAATCTACCTCCTCAAAAAATTAATCTTAATCCACCTTGAATGTTTGTGAAGTAGGAGTAAATATAAAGCGTCACAATAGAAGCCATTAAAAAGAAAACAGCTGCAAGGACTTTGTACTCCATAGATTTATCTTGTCTGGCTATTTTGGATGCTGCCGTGTTGAAAAGTGAAGTAGAAAGAGTAGATAAAATCTCTAAAGTTCTTCCTGTCCTTTCTCCCTGCAGTAATGCCATAGCTAGAACATTTGCTTCAGGAAGATTCACTTCATTTATAAACCTTTTTAAAGCCACCTCCTTCTCTTTTGTCATAATGTACTCTGCAGCAAGCTTTGTTAATGCATTTCTCACCTCCTTCGCTTGAGCTGACTGAGCTGTAATTAAAAATATGTCCTCAAGCGGCACATCGGCCGCTGCTCCCAGCTCGAATAAGTCCACTATTTCAGGCATTTCTCTTCTAAACTTCTCCTGTCTGTCTTTTTTTACAGAAGAAATGTATATGTCAAGGCCAAAAAATCCAAGAATAATTAGTAAAGCAGCCTGAATTCCGCTCATTCCTGTCAAATAAGCGTAAGCAATTGAAAATAAAAAAAGCCCTGCACGAGCAAGGATGTACGTCTCAGCAGTAAGGCCTAAGGGATTCCCTGCCGCTTTAAGCTTATCGTTTATCTTTTGCAATACATCTTTTTTTACTGTTTTACCCACAATTTTTGAAATCTCATCAGCAGGTTTTATGCGGTAAATTCTTTTTTTAAGCGAGTAAATCTCATACTCTTTTATCAAGCTGTATATTAAAAAAGTCAGTACTGGTATAAGAAAAGCACTGTAAATAATCTTAATCCCTCCTTACGAAGAAGAATTAATGTTTTTAATCATGTAAAGCCCGAATATAATTGACACAGCATTTGAAATGGCTATAGCCTGTCCTGTTATGGTGTTTTTCACAATATACACAATGTCCGGGTCAGTAGAAATATTCATCATCAGGAGAAGATTTATCACTATCATGATGAGTATAACCATGCTTCCCACAGATGCATTTGCTGCTTTAATAGACTCAAGAGAAAAAAGTTTTTCACCTTGCTCTCTTAGCTTCATGAGCGCTTTATTAAAATTTCCTCCATATTTTGCATTCATCTTAGCAAAATTTATAAACTTCCTGAACTCTCTATTTCCTGCTTCAACAGCCATATTTTCAAGACATTCATCAACACTCATTTGAGTCTTTTCATACAAAAACACGTTTCTCTTGATGATTGACCTCAAAGGTTCAGAAATATAAGGTGTTGTTGATTTTAAGGCATTGATAATATTTCCTTCAATGTTGTAAAAGCCCATAAATGTTGTCAAAAAAGACAAATACGCTTCTTTAATTTTCTTAGCATTCACAGTCGACATGAGCATCATAGCAGCATAAGGGACATACACAATCGAAGAAGCATAAAACAAAGCTGCAAAACCTAATTTTCGAAAAAGATAAATACCTACTGCAAAGAGCAGTAGACTAACAATCATCATATTTTTCGAATCAAGAAAAGGTAATTTACTTTTAACACCCGATCTTGCTAAAAGCACATCTATGCTTTTTAAAAGTTTAGACCCTTTTTCTGATAACACTCCTGTCTTTTTAAACTGCCATTTGGATAAGCGCTTTTTAAACTTTAGACGCTCAATACCCAATGCAGCAGCATATATAACTAAAGCCAGAAGAGCAGACTCTACAAAAACCAAATAAATCAATTAACACCTCCTCCCCTCAAATCCAGTATTTCTTTTACTTTGTAGTCTTCCATAAAAACAATCAAATCCAATGAGGCAAAGAGCATTTCCCTTAAATCATCCACTGGCACATCAGTACCTGAGCGCTTCATGAGAAGAATCAACCTGTTTACGACTTCTCCTGCAGAATTTGCATGGACTGTTGCCATACTCCCACGGTGGCCCGTATACACGGCATTGAAAAAGTCCATGGCTTCCCTGTCTTTTATTTCACCTATAAAAATCCTGTCCATACTCATAAGAAGACCTATCTTTGTGAGCTCAAACAGAGTATAATCTTTTACTTCAGGATTGTCAGAAATCCTTACAAGCTTGCAGACAATATCAGGGTGTCTTGGCTTAATTTCAAACGTCTCCTGAATCAAAAGTCCTCTTTCTTCATGCGGGACTATGTCAATTAAAGCACCTAAAAGAGTCGTTTTTCCACTTCCACCCTTACCTGCTATGACAATAGTTTTCCTGTCCAGTACAGCCTTTTTAAAAAATTCTTTCTGCTCATCAGAAAGCATCCCTTTTACAACAAGCTCCTCCAGTGTAAAGCTTGTGGTGGGCTTTCTGATTGAAATAGAAGGGGAGAGGACATTAATTGGCTTTAGTGATATGACAATTCTTAGGTTCCTTTTTCTGTCAGTGAGCACGGCTTCAGCATTAGAGTTCTCATCCAGTTTTCCTCCGCACATTGCAGCTATTCTGTAGCAGTACCTTGTCAGCCTTTCTTCACTGCCAAAATCCACTGGCACACGAAATTTTTTGCCAAACTTTTTGATATAGACAACGTTGAAGGAATTTACGAGTACATCCGATACTTCCGGGTCTTCAATGTACGGTTGTAATGGCCCATAACCAAAAAGCACATCAAACACTCTTTGTGTAAATTCCTCAACACTGCCTTTGTACAGCTTTTTATCAATCACCAGCTCTCTTATTTTGTTTTCTAGTAGTATCCGTGGCTGTATCCCACTTTCCACTCCTGCAACAAGATCTGGATGCTCCTCGACAATTTTAGCAACAATCTCATCAACAGCTGTATTTACACTAAAGTCTATCTCTTTTCTGTTCTGATAACTAATTTCTTCTGGCACAAAAGGATTAATTAACGCCAAAGCTTTTCGCCTCCTCAGCTTTTTTGATGTCAATTACTTTCTCTAAATCTTTTTTAAGCAAAGACTCTGCTATTCTGCTTATATCCCTAAGTATATTTTTCTGGCCGTACCTCACACTGAAGGTTTCAATTTCAAGGATTTGAGAAGCAGTAAAAGTGTCTACTTCTTCTCTGCTGACAGCGTTTAATACTGCCTTAAATTTTTCTTTTTCAACACCCCATCTATTTGAGACAAAATCAATCATTTGTGCTGTATCCTCAATGTTCCAAACAGTAGGCGCTGTAACGGCAAAAATAACATCGCTGTTTTTTAGCGCAGTATAGGTAGAAGAGAAAAATATCCCTGCACTTGTATCAATAACAACATACTCAAATTCATTTTTCAGTACTTCAAGCACGGCAGAGAAGTGCTTTTCCTCAAACTTTGTAAAATCATTTATCCCAAAGCCTGTTAAAATCCATATACCCTGTTTTTTCTGTAAATGCTCATTAACTGCGTCTGCTGTATTATTCCCATTTTCCACAGTTTCGTATATATTCGATTTATCGCTAAGTTCAATCCCAAAATGCCTGTGAATGTGCGGTGTGACTTCCTTAAAATCAGCTAAAACAATTTCTTTCTTGTACTTTTTTAGACTTAAAGCAAAAGCAGAGGCTAGTGTTGTTTTTCCTGTACCTCCTCCTGCACTCCAGAAAGATATTACCAATCTTACCACCTCCAAATTTGTGCTTCTGTATTACCTCATTTTACGACGAATCATCAAATTTTGAGAAAAACTCTTTTCTGCTGTGTTCAAGAAGCTTTCTTTCCAACTCTTCTACGTCGTAAGTTCTTTGAGTGTAGCTATTGAAATAATTTTTAGGGACATGGAATTCCTTTTGACTCTTACGTTCAAACGGCTGTGTATCCCAGTTTTCTTTGAGTGCAGAGATGAGAAAGCCCTCTGGATTATCAATTTTCCCTCGTAGCATTGCTTTCTCTAAATAGGCTACAGCGTTCATTATCTTTTCTGCAGGATATACCTTTAGAAGAGCAGCAAAAAAGGAGAGTTTATCTCTCCCTGCAACTTTTTTGTATAGTTCATTTATTTCAACAACAACCCCAGCCGAAGGCTGGGAATTTGTTCCGCTTTGCGGGTTGTTGTTGTTTATATTTGTTTGTTTTATATTTGTATGTTTATATTTGTTATTATAAGTACATTGGGGCAAACTGCACTCATGCATTGGGTCATTTTGCACCATTCCATTGGTGCAATTTGCACCAATGCATTGGGCAGTACTTCTTTTTTCATACTCATCGTATAGCAAATTTAGTTTTTCATAGTCTATTGTGTACCATTTTGTTTGGTCTAACTTATCATCGTTAAATTTTGCAGAAATTAACAGTCCCATTTTTTCAAGTTTTTGAAAAGTCCTTTTAACAGTATCATAGCTCCAAAAATCAAAATACTGTTCATGCCACTCTTTTATACTGTTATAAGTCCAGTACCTGCCATCAATAAAGTTTATTTGGTTTCTTGAATTATATACAAGCCAGTAATGCACTTGCTGAAGGACAATTGCTTCATTAAGACCAATAACTTTGGCTAATGTTTTATCAACTACTATCGGGTTTTCCTCGAAAAGAAGTTTACTCCTTACGGTGGAATCTGTCATTTTTCTCACTCTCCAATAATGTTATTAATATTCCTATCCTCTTTTATTTTAAGAAGTGATATAATTTTTTCGAAAAGGCCTGTGAAGTCGTAGTAGTTTGCTATTTGTCCGCCACGTTCATTAGTACGGCTGATGACACGAAGATAGCCTTTTTCAATGAGAGAGTTTTTGTAATTGTGCAGAGTGCGCTCGGAAACTCCGGTGTACTCTGCCATTTTTCTAAGTGAGGGCCTTGGCAGTTCTGTTGTCCACTTAAAACGCAGTATCTGAGCTACAAACCAGCATTCTCCGACAGACAGCCCCAGTTCTTTTTGAAAAGAAAAAACAGCATCCGGGATGCTGGCAATTCCGCTTCTTACAATAACTTCACCAAATCTGGCAGTAAAATTTGATGAAAGCATAACATTAACCTCCTTATGACTGAAAAATTCCTGCTAGGTTCCCGAAGGAGTCCTGTCAGGAATTTTTCAGGGTAGTGTTTTATTAAATGAAATACATGTTTCTCAATTTTTTAGTATATTTCTCGATAATATAGTTGTAAAACTAAATAGGAGTGTAAAAAACATGAAATTTGATCTTAGCATAATATTAGGTATTATTAGTATTCTTTTAACTATTCTTTTTGGGATAATTCCTTTATTCCAAAAACAACCATGGTTTATAAACATTATTTCAGACGATGCTTATGTTTATCAGACACGTATCAATATATATTCCCTACAAAACACATACAATAAAGAAAGTAGTCACGATTCAGATTATCTTTACATAATAGTTGCCATTATTGTTTCTTTTATTATTGTAGTTATATATTTTAGATTTAAAGACATTGTTGCAGTCGTGCTTTCAATATTTAATTTTGTAGGGCTTCTTATTAGTTTTTATATTTTGTTTAAAAAAACACCTCAAAATTATATACGTTTAAGGTTAATAAATATATTAGGATGGTTACCTCTTATTTTTTATCCCATATTTTTAAATTATCCATTATTCCAGCCAACAGATTTTTTACAAATTCAAAGCAACATTAAATTTACACGGAACAGAACTTAGTTTGTATATATGGAAAATCTTTACGAAACGTGCTGACATATTTGGGTTAATAATCTTACAATTTATAGGACTTATATTTTACCCGATTTTCTATTATGTAAACTTTAAATATTTAAAACTAGAAAAATTAGTAAGAGAATATAAAAAATATATTTTCTACTTAATCTTATACTTTGCTTCAGTAAATATCTTGTTTAGCGGGCTTATATTGAGATTTTGGTATTAATAAAAATTACTCCCTTTATATACAAAGCACCAATAAAACACCACACAAGCCACAAAAAGACAACTAAATATGCTAAAACACCTGCAGCTATAATTATGGTGTATAGCAAAAATTTTATATTATTTCTTTTCTGAATTCTTTTTACCTTATTTACCATAATCTTTAAATCATGAAATATTGAAAGTACTGTAACAAAATTAAGTAAACTAACAAAAATAAAATTTACATACACATTCTTTAGTGTAGCTAACGGGAAAACGATAATTAGGGTCGGCAAGATAATAAAAAATATTTTCTGCATTCCCTTTATCACAATGAATACCTCCTATATTTCATTTTGCTCGCATTCATTACCTAATTACCTGCTTCCATACTTTTTTGAGTTGAGTAAAATAACAAAGGTTATTACTAGTCCCAAAACTATCCCAAAGAAAATACCGGCTGCTAAGCCGGCAGTGTAAAGCATATTCAAGTTTTCCATCTCCTTTCATAAAAAATCCTCAATAAAATAGAAAAAACCGGGCTTATCAAACACCCAGTTTTTTGCTCAGCTCTTTTATGCGGTTGTCGTGATATAATGTTTTAACTGTTAAGTTGTTTACGTCCAGCTGAAGCATGTCAATTTTTTCGTCTATCTCATCAATTTTTTCGTGCAGAAGCTGTCTGTCATCGAATAAAGCTCTTATTTTATCAGTAATTTCAGTATCTATTTTTATTCCTAATTTTTTCACTTCTTCTTCTACATGTTTTATCTTTTCTTCTATTCCCGTTATTTTACCTTCTACTCCTGATATCCTTTTTTCTACTCCTGCTATTCTTTCTTCCACAGCATCAAATCTTTTGGCAAATTCATCAAATTTACTGCTAAACTCAGTATAAACTTTTTCTAATAAATGAAGAATTTTATCCTCATTCATAAGAAAGCCTCCATTTGCTTTAGTTATAAATCTTGATAACATTTTTTTGCACGCATCTTATTCTTTTTACGTCCTTATTTTCATTCTATGATATTTCTAAGGTTAATTCAAGGTTTAATCTAATCCTTTCTACATGACAAATTCCTATCATTCTAAGTTTTTCAATTATATACCGAAATTATATATGTAATGAAAGTTACACAAGATGGAGGTGTTTAAATTGTCACATATGGAATTACACAAAAACTTGGAGTTTTTTGATAAAAACATCTGGTCATGGTTTATACATTCGATATTCAATTACAACAAATACATTAACAAAAACAAGGAAAAGATAAGAGAAAAAATTCGCACTTATAGATTTCAGAAAAAAATATTGAAAGATATCACCATAGAAAGTAAAGTAAAAAAAGAAGTGGTAGAAAACAGTATGAAAATTTTAACATCAGTTAGCACTGCTTTCTATGTATTACTACTTCAGTCAGTTTTAACAATATATATTCTTTACATAAACAATATCAATAATTATGCAGTGACTCTTATTTCTAGCATTTTAAACACTTTCCCTAAATTACAACAGAACATAGATTATAAAAAATATAGTGGATTTCTTGACGTAGTTATTAAAGATGGCTTTAGAACATTCAATGATGCCACATATAAAGTAGTTATGATTTTAATGATATGCTTTCTTGGATTGATACTTATGTCGCTCTTTTTTATATACATTGACGCCAAGCGAAAAAGTTATTTAATTGAAATGTATAGTTACCAAATAGAACATTCAAAGAAATATTTAAGGTAAAGTTATTGTTTATTCTCGTAACTACTTACTCCAAATTTAATAACTTTTACATTTACATTATAAAGCAATGAAAATGCTCCATAATCAATTTCTATAAATACTTCTTCACCTTTTGTTTTTCTTTCAAATGTTCCTGTGATAAAATGGTAAGATGTAATGCCTTTGTAACTCACTGCCTGATCTATTTCATGTTCTATTTTTTTATATATTGTGTAACTTAAATAGCCGTCTCTTTCAACATCTTTGATATATTTTTCTGCAATACTTTCTATTTTGCTTCTTATAATATGTTCTTTATGTAAACTGTTTATGTTGTAAACCATGGGGAAAATTATAACGAAAATAAAAATTATTAAGCTTATAATAACTATTAACCTCATTTTTAGCTTCTTCCTTCCAAATAAAAATAAATTGGTTTAAGCTAAAATTTTTATTATTGATCAGATACTCTAAACTGCTTTAACACATTTTTATGCACATAAATTGACCTAGGCAGGTCTGCAGGTCTTTTCCCAGCACTTTCGTTGAAGACAAGCCTTTGTTTTTCTTTGTTGTAGTCATAATGAAGAATACATAATTTTATAAGAACATCATTATTGAGTCTGCCTTTTCTTGAGAGTGACCGTACAGCGTCCATATGGTCTTTTTGTAATACTTCGTAATCTTCTTCATCTTGCAGTCTCTTTTGTCTTTTGTACTCATTTCTCCACTCCTTTGCTCTTTTTTCGCTTTCTTTTTTGCGACGTTCTTTTTCCTGATAATATTCTGGGAATTGTTTTAGCATTTTAGTAACGGCAGGCTGTGAAACGCCTAGTTCTTTAGCTATTTCTACTAACTTAAATCCTTCAAGATATAACTCAAGGGCTTTGCTTTTTTTGTCCATAATCTCACTCCTCAGGTTATATTTTTTGTTCCGTATTTTGGGCATACTTCGGCTATATACTATGTTTTTATCATCAATTTCCAGCCTTCATCGGCTTTTTCTATTTTGATTTGTGTTATTTTCATGAGAGCTTCTGCTACTTTGAGGAGGAGGTCTTTATTTTTTATTGGTTTGAATTCCAACCACATTTCTTTTTTCCTCCTCGAGAAATTTTTTTATTTTTGGATAGAGAAGTTGGACGAGTGGTCTATAGAATTCTTCTTCATCTACTTCTTCATAGCCGATTATTTCTTCCTTATCTGGTGTGAACTCTCCTGCTATGAGTTTTTCTCTTGATATGGTGGTTTTCACAATTGCCACTTTCATAGAATCACTTCCTTTGCTGTTTTTATAATTGCTATTTTATGTTACCTTTTGGGACATTAATATTTAAAAAAATATCATCATTATTTACCCTAAGAACTCTTTTAATTTTAGTAGCTACATCAAAAGACGGATTTTTAATACCTAATTCAATATTAGTATAGCTGGTCCTTGCTATTCCAACCTTTTTAGCTATTTCTGCCTGTGTGAGGCCAGCTTCTTTTCTTGCTTTTTTTAGGTAGTATCTCATTTTTATCCTCCCGCTTTATGTTCCGTTTAGCAACTTCACCTAATCTTATTATAGTTCCATTTAGAAACATTGTCAAGGGATTTTTAAAAAAATTTTTCTTTTTGGGACACATTGTTTATTTTAGGGACATTTTTAGCTACAATAACATAAAAGGAGGTTTCGAAAAATGACATTTTCAGATAGATTGAAAGAGCTACGTAAAGAAAAAAATTTAACCCAAGGAGACCTTGCAAAAATATTAGGAATAAGTCGTTCCACTATAGCGGGATACGAAACGGAAAGGAAAGAACCCGATTACGAAACCTTAAAGAAAATAGCTGATTTTTTTAACGTTTCCATTGATTATCTTCTTGGTAGAACAGATATTCGCTCTCCAGTTGACGAGATTACTGAGGCTGTCTCTGATGATCCAGAGCTGTTTGAGTTTTGGAATACATTGAAAGAAAGGGAGGATTTAAAGCTTTTATTCAAACAAACAAAAAAACTATCTCCTAAGGACATCAAACAAATAATCAGAATAATAAAAGCTATAGAAGATGAAGAAGAGAAGGAGGAATGATTTAATTGAGCAGTATCAATTTACTTAACACTTCTCTCATGAAAGCTTTATTGGATGAAACAATCTCATTTCACGATGTTATGAACGCATTTGGTATAAGAACCCACATAATGTTTAATCTACCTTCAACAGTGCTGGGGTTTACATATATAAGTAGGAGAGGAAACTATCATTTATTACTAAACGGAAATGTAAATTACAGGACACAAGTTAAGACATTTATTCATGAAATACAGCATATATTGAACGATATGCCACAACGTAGCTATATTATAGGACTTAACATGAAGCATTTAGAGTTAGAAAATGAAGCAGATGAAATATCAGAGGAAATACTAAAACATCTTACAAAAGCTGAATAAGATTTGGGAGGGGATTTTATTTATGTACATATATTACTTAGATGAATCAGGTGATGAGAAAAGTAATGTCTACATTTTTTCTGCATTAGGGATACCGGCAGAAAACTGGAACAATGTGTTTAAAGTTATAAAGAGATTTAGGATATATCTAAAAAATAGATATGGCATAAGAATAGCTAAAGAACTACATGCTACCGAATTCATTGCTGGACGTGGTAAACTAGGAAGTAAAATTGTTACGAAAAGACAACGGGCTTTTATATTTAGACGTTATATTAAACTATTGGCGGCATTAAGCAAATACAATGTTGAATGCATCAACGTAAGTGTTAGAAGCTACGAAGAAGCTTTAGACAGAATAATAAATAGAATAAATCGATCTCTTGAAGCAAAGAACGACTATGGAATACTTGTGTTTGATAGGGGAGATGAAACAAGAATAAAAAAAGTACTACGGAAAATGAGAGTTTTTAATCCAATACCAAGTAAGTATGGTGAATGGGAACCAAACGTAAGAACCAAGAACATAACTATTGACAGAATCATTGCTGATCCCTTCTTTAGAGACTCGCAGGATGACTATCTTATTCAGACAGTTGATTTTATAGCATATGCATTACTAAGATATGATTATCCAACAGGAAAAATAAAAAAATATGGGTTAGAAAATTTGTTCACAGCATTAAAACCAATACTAAACTTACACGCCCATCCTGCAGACCCGTACGGAGTTGTGAGAAAATAAGACAAAAATAAAAGCAAGACCGATTTCCCGGCGACTAATACCGGATCGACCCTGCACTTATAGTATATCATGATGAAAAAAGATTGTCAATGTCAAAATATGTCAAATAAAGACATTACTAATTAATTGTTAAAAGTTATGAAAAAAATAGGGGTTTCGCCTTTAGTTTTTCTTCTAATTGTATTTGCAATCTTATACTTGTACTTTACATTAGATATTACTAAAACATCAAAATTATATTTCCTTGAATTATACAACTATCAGATTAGTTATGCTAATCGATTAATCGAAAGGTATCGGAAATAGTTTATATCTGATAGTTATCATATCCCCATCTTTTTTAACTTCCATTTTAAAAATTTTTTCTACGTAATCTGCAGACAAAAACGTTTCGTTATTTTTTACTGATAGAGAATTCCCTAGGCTTATTTTTTCTCTACCAATGGTCACTGTTTTTTCTTTTAAATCAAAATAAATGTCGTTACTTTTTTCGTTCTTTATTATTATTCTATTTCCTTCTTTCACAACATTTTCTTCTTCTGTTCCGCTTGCCAATACTATAGCTTCAAGTGGCAAATAAATTTTTGAGTCATAAATAAAAGGTGCTTCTTTGAGGTATATCCTTTTTGTAGATTGGCCCAAAATAAAATTCTCATTGCTTATAGGCCTTATTCCTATATCTGCAGCGTTAGAGTTTAGATGAAAGAAACTTGGTGTAGGAGTAGTAAAAAAATATAATGCCCATATGACGAACAATAAAAAAGTAAGTGGAGCAATTATCGTAGCAATAGGGTCTGTAATATTATAAAACAATTCTCTTCTTTTTTTCATACGTTCACCTCTTTTAATTTTCTAATGCGTTGGTACTCTAAACTGTTTCAACACATTTTTATGCACATAAATCGACCTAGGCAGGTCCGCTGGTCTTTTTCCAGCACTTCCGTTGAAGACAAGCCTTTCTTTTTCTTTGTTATAATCATAGTGAAGAATGCATAATTTTATAAGAGTATCATTACTGAGTTTGCCTTTTCTTGAAAGTGACCGTACAGCATCCATATGATCTTTTTGTAATGCTTCATAATCTTCTTTATCTTGTTCTCTTTTCTGCTTCTTATATTCGTTTCTCCACTGCTTGGCTTTTTCTTGGTTTTCCTTTTTACGGCGTTCTTTCTCATGATGATATTCTGGAAATTGCTTTAGCATTTTAGTAACAGCTGGCTGTGATACACCAAGCTGCTGCGCTATTTCCACTAACTTAAATCCTTCAAGATATAGTTCGAGGGCTTTATTTTTTTTATCCATCATTCCACCTCTCAGGTTATATTTTTTGTTCCGTATTTTGGGCATACTGCGGCTATATACTATGTCTTTATCATCAATTTCCAGCCTTCTCCGGCTTTTTCTATTCTAATTTGTGCTACCTTCATAAGTCTTTCTGCTACTTTGAGGAGAAGCTCTTTATTTTTCATTGGTTTAAACTCAAGCCACATTATCTTCTGCCTCCCATGGCAATTACTTTACTGTTGCCTTTTTCTTCTTCAAACTTCTTCTGCATCCACTCTTCTAAGCCTCTCCTAGGGATGATTATTTTTTTGCCATGTATTTTCATAGCAGGAAAATCCTTATGTTTTGCAAGCTCATACATATAGCTTTTACTTACACCTAGCACTTTTGCTGCTTCATCTATTGTATAAGCGTCAAGTAAGGATAAAGGCTTTTGTTCTTCTTTATTCTTTTCTGCAGTGTTGAGAAGCTGGATGATTTGAGTTATAACGTCCGTAATGTCAACTTCAAATTTTATTGTTATTCTGTTATCCATGATTTTTTACCTCCTTATGTAAAATTGGAAGAAATAAGGGTATAATAGAGACAGAACAGTGGTTATACTTAAAAACTTATTCTGAATTATCGTTAAGAACTTTTAGTTCGATTATTTGCTAAAAAAATTTCATCTATAGTAGTATTGAAGAAATTTGCAATCTTGATTGCAGTTTCCATACCGGGAATTCTACCACGTTCAATTTGAGAAACATAATCCGGAGTTATTCCAAGATTCTTTGCTAATTCTTTTTGTGTAAGTTTATATTTCATTCTTAGCTCTTTTAGTTTATTCATTAGTGACCCTCCTGTATGAACTTGCTGTTCTTAATCTATTTATATTATACTGAACATTTAGTTCTATGTCAAGAACTTTTTGTTCATTTAAATATAAAAAATCGAACATTATGTTATAATTAATTTAAAACTAAAGCGAGTGGTGAAAGGAATATGTTAGGCAAAAGAATAAAGGAACTAAGAAAGAAAAAAGGACTAACGCAAAAAGATTTAGCCTTATATTTAGGTGTTTCAGATAGAGCAGTAGGATATTATGAAAATGAACAACGAACACCTCCTCCTGATATACTACAAAAAATAGCAGATTTTTTTAACGTTTCTGTTGACTATTTATTAGGGCGTACTGATAATCCATCTGAAATAAAAAATTTCTCAAAAGAGATATCAAAAAACCCTATTATTAACCAACCCCAAGAATGGCAGCCAAAGCTTACAGAGAAAGACAAAAAAGACATTGCTAAAACTCTAAAAGAATGGATGAAAGACCTCACAAGCGCAGAAGGACTGGCTTTCTTTAATGGTGAGCCGATTGATGAGGAAACTAAGGAATACTTGAAAGATTCTTTTGAGATGATTTTAAAACACGCTAGGTTGATGAATAAGAAAAAATATACTCCTAAAAAATACAGAAAGTAATCCCTGAAATGAAGGTGATATAGATTGGTTAAATATTCTCAGGAAGAAATAAAGCAGCTGGCAGAAAAACTCATTAAAAAAACTGATTCTGCCAGCCCCTTTGAAATAGCTAAATATTTAAATATTAACATTGTAGAATGTGAATTGGGTAATATTCTTGGTTACTATAAATATCATAAACGTAACAAGTACATAATAATTAATCAAAATCTTGATGAGGCTATGAAGCTGATTGTATGCTCGCATGAGCTCGGGCATGCAGTTTTACATACTCGTGTTAATACTCCATACCTAACTAAATTCACACTGTTTTCAGAGAGTCGAATTGAAAGAGACGCTAATGTATTTGCTATGTATGTTTTACAGCAACTAGGTAAATGGAATTACTATGTATTTGTTAATATTTTGAAATTGCCCGAAGTATTAATAAAAAATTCTAGTTGTGTAATCTAAACAAAAAGCTGGTTAAAAAGAAAACTGGCTTTATTGTTGAAGAAAATTAGAATACTTCACAAAAGCTAAATAAGGTTGAGGAGGGAATTTCTCATGGTTGACACAGAGTTAAGAGCTGCTGCATACGCAAGATACTCTAGCGATAATCAGCGAGAAGAGAGCATTGAGGCCCAATTAAGAGCCATAAAAGAGTACTGCGAAAAGAATAATATACAGCTTGTAAAGATATATACTGATGAAGCGAAAAGTGCTACAACCGATGACAGACCAGCATTTCTGCAGATGATAAAGGACAGCTCATTGGGTCTTTTTAATGCCGTTATTGTTCATAAATTGGACAGGTTCGCTCGCAACAGATATGACAGCGCCTTTTACAGAAGACAGTTGAAAAAGAATGGTGTAAAATTAATATCGGTATTAGAACAGCTTGACGATAGTCCTGAGTCTATAATTCTTGAGTCGGTACTTGAAGGGATGGCTGAGTACTACTCCAAAAACCTCGCAAGGGAGGTTATGAAAGGATTGAAAGAAAATGCTTTTCAGGCCAAATTTAATGGAGGTATACCACCTTTGGGATATGATATTGTGGATGGAAAATATGTGATAAACGAAAAAGAAGCTGAAGCAGTGAGACTGATTTTTGAGTTATATGCACATGGGTATGGATATAGGCAGATAATTGATGAATTAAACTTAAGAGGTTACAGAACTAAGAAGGGGAATCCGTTCAGCAAAAACAGCATTCATGAAATTTTAAAAAATGAAAAATATACAGGTAAATATATATTCAACAAAGGCACAAAGAAAAATCATAGAATAGTAAAAGAAGACGTAATCGTTATAGAGAATGCTATACCTGCAATCATTGATGAAGACTTATTTAAAAAAGTGCAGGAGAAAATGGAAGAAAGAAAAGTAACAAGAGGGGCTAATTCTGCAAAAAGGGTTTATCTTTTGTCAGGTCTTGTTTACTGCGGAATATGCGGTTCTAAAATGGTAGGGTGTTTAAGCAGAGGAAAATATGTAACTTATAGATGCAGCAGAAAGGACAGAACAAAGCAGTGCACAAATAGAGATATAAATAAAGAAAAAGTAGAAGCTTTTGTCATAGATGAGCTGAACAAGAGAGTGCTTGACCCAAAAGTAGCGCCGGTATTGGCTAGACTTTTAAACGAGGAGAATCAGAAGCTAAATAAAGAGAGAGCAGAAGAAATTACTTTTTTAAAAAAGCGCTACAAGGAGGTTGAAGAGCAGATGAAAAACATAGTAGAAGCTATTGCTCAGGGGATGTTCCAGCCAATAATGAAAGAAAAAATGAACGAATTAGAAGCAATGAGAAATGAGCTTGCTTACAGAATTAAAGAGCTGGAAAATAAAAAAGAGACAGACTTTATTACACCAGAAATGATTTTGAAAATCTTTGAAAAAGATAGGGAAATAATTAATTCATCGAAGGACCCTCATGAAATTAAAGAAGTGCTTAAAAACTACATAAAAAAAATAATCGTCACCCCAGATGAAATAAAGTGTGAATTTTACTTCTGGATAGGTGACGATTTCCGTTCTTTGCTGGTAGCGGCGAGTGGATTTGAACCACCGACACTGCGGGTATGAACCGCATGCTCTGGCCAACTGAGCTACGCCGCCATATTTTTGGTTGCGGGGGTAGGATTTGAACCTACGACCTCCGGGTTATGAGCCCGACGAGCTACCGGACTGCTCCACCCCGCGCCATTGGTGCCGGAGACCGGACTCGAACCGGTACGGGCTTTTAGGGCCCGCAGGATTTTAAGTCCTGTGCGTCTGCCAGTTCCGCCACTCCGGCTTCATCTCCTTGAGACAGTATTTATTATATTATATCTATATCTTTAAGTCAATAGTTTTTTATCCACTTTTGCAACTTCAAATGAAAATTCCATTTCTATAGCTTAAATTCCCCAAATTTATAGAGGACTGCTCCTTCTAAATTATCCCACTCACTAACCGTTATTTCTTTGAAACTCAGCATTTCTAATATAGTCAGTAATATAGCAGTTCCCGCAATTATTATATCAGCCCTTTGGGGCTGCAATCCAAAAATTTTTTTTCGTTCTTCCAATGTAACAGACATAAATTTATCTAAAATCCTTTTAATTTCTTCCTTTTTTAACTGATAGCCATGGACTTTTTCTTGAGAATAAATTTCTAATTGCTGAGAAACTGCGGCAAGAGTTGTTATCGTTCCTCCTATGCCGATAACATTTTCAACCTCTTTGTACTTATCAATGGAATTTACCACTGCATCTATTATGTGTAACCTAATTTCATCATATTCCTCAGTTGTAGGAGGATCATTTTTAATAAATTTTTCAGTAAGCCTCACAGCCCCTATATCAAAACTTTTTTTTACAAATTCTCTACCTTTGTACGCTAATTCAGTACTTCCTCCTCCTATATCTAACACCAGAGCATCTTCCTTATTAACTCCCATCACCGCTCCGATGTATCCAAACAAGCTCTCTGTTTCTCCATCTATAATTTCTACCTCTAGCCCAAGTTTTCCAATTTGCTCAAAAAAAGCATCTTTATTTTTAGCATCCCTCATCGCAGATGTTGCAAAAGCATATATAACTTCTGCGCCTTTTTCTTGGGCCAATTTCACAAAGCGTTCAATCACTTCAATGCTTCTCTGTATCGCATTATTATTTAACTTCCCCGTTTTAGAAATTCCTTCCCCTAATCGAGTTATTTCAACGTCTTTTTGTATCTTGTTTATATTTTCATTATCTATGTCACATATAAGTTGGCGTATTGAATTTGTCCCTATATCAATCGCACAAATTCTCATAATAACCCCCAACTATCACAGGTAAAAACCCTTTATGAAAAATCTTCGGGCATAACCCGAAGTTAATATCCATTGCTTCTTCTGTAGCCTGTGTTTCTTCTCTTGGAATCAAAATTCTTTCGCAGCTGTTGCTGTCTTTCGTCTGAATCCTTTAAAAACTTAAGCAATCTCTCTTCAAAAGAACTATTAGTATTATAATTCCTATTGCTCTGCCATACAAAATCCTTTGGATCTCTTTCTTTATTATTATTATTTTTTTTAGGCAAAGCCTTTTTGATTGACAAACTTATTCTTCCATTAGCATCCATGGACAATATTTTTACTTTTACTTTATCATGCTCCTTCAAATGCTCCCTAATGTCTTTTACATAGGTATTAGCAACTTCCGAAATATGCACCAACCCAGTTTTTCCCTCTGGTAGCTGAATAAATGCTCCAAAGTCTGTGATGTTTAACACAGTGCCCTCAACAACATCTCCAACCTCAAATGGCATATAAATAAAGATCCTCCCTCTAAAAATTTTATTAATGAGTTCATTATATATTAAAATACAAAATATTTCAAGATAAATTTTTCGAAATCACTTTTTTGTCTCTTGTGTCTTAGTTTTTGAAATATCTACATAAATTATTTCTCCTTTTTTAACCAACCCCAATTTTTGCCTTGCCTCATTTTCAATAAAACTTTCACTATTTATCTGGTGAAGTAATTCATTTAAATACTTATTTTCTTTCATTACTGCAGCTTCTTTATTTTTCAAATCCCTATACCTATTATTAAGTTTCTCTAATGCAACTTGCTGCTGAAAAAAAGTAAATCCAATATATGCAATAAAGGCAAAAAACAATATCTTCTTTAGTTTTTTCACTCAAAACACCTACTTTCACAATGCGGATTAATCTATTATTTTTATTCGACATCTCTTTAAAAAATCCTCTATTTTTTCCTCTTAAAAATCTTAAAATAGGTTAAATTATTTTTTAGAAAAGCACCAGGCAAAGTTAAAATTTTTCTTGTAAACCTATAAGGAACAATAAAAAAATTGACTACTATTTTAACAGGGTATATAATAATTTCTGCCATCTTTTTTAAAAACTTTATTGTAAATTCATAAATTCCAATTAAAGCTTGGGTGATGAAATAACTTAGTAACACATAATAAAGAATAACTCCAATTGCAAATCCTAAAAAACTATAAAGCCTGATTTCAACGTAATTGCTTATATACATAAAATAAAGCATAGTAATTGTCCCAAAAAGCCAAAATATAATATCGGCAATATTAGAAAAAGTTTTTTTAAGCCTAAAAACTTGCCTTGTCACTTTAAAAATATCGTATATAAATCCCAGCACAAAACCGCCATACACTGTAACTAAAAATGCATAAATTTGACTTTGTATGGTTATTACCATTTACATACCCTCCTTTTCTTGTTATATTATATTTATCCACTGCAACAAGAATGAAACTAAAATAGGGGCGATGCATCATGACAACAGTATATGTTTCCGGACATAAAAATCCAGATACCGATTCTATTTGCTCAGCTATTGCTTATGCCTATCTAAAGCGCATATCTGAAGGTATAAATGCTATACCTGTTAGATTAGGTCCTATAAACCGAGAGACAAAATTTGTATTAGACTATTTTGGAGTAGAAAAGCCTACTTTTATTGAAAATGTATATACCCAAGTACAAGACATTAAATTTGATAAATCTCTTGTTTTTAAAGAAAACACCTCCATGTTTGAAGCATGGAACGCTATGATGGAAAAAAACATTAGAACAATAGCAGTAGTAGATGAGGAGAACAAATTAATAGGAATTGCAACAGTAGGAGATTTGGCAAAGGCATATCTTTCCTCTTCTCATGAATTATCTAAATATAAAATTCCTATTGACAATATATTAGCTACTTTGAAAGGAGAAGAAATTTTAAGATATGTAGATTATCTTGAAGGCGACATTTTAGTAGCTGCAATGTCCAAAGAAAATGTGTTAAAAAGAATAAAAAAAGGAGATATCTTAATCGTTGGAGACAGAGATGATATACAGCAAGCTGCAATTCAACAAGGAATAAAAGCTCTCATAATTACTGGCAATAACGGAATTTCAGAAAAAATTTTTGAACTAGCTAAACAATACAAAGTAACAATTATAAAAGTTGTACCAGATACTTTTGACACTGTTAAATTATTAAACCAAAGTATACCATTATCATATGTAATAAAAAAAGAAGACCTAGTAACATTTAGAGTCAGCGATTATATTGATGATGTAAAAGAAGTAATGTTAAAATATAGATACCGCAACTTTCCAGTTGTCGATGAAGAAGGAAAAGTTGTAGGACTACTTGCAAGGCGACATATTTTAGACTATGAAAGAAAAAATGTAATAATGGTAGACCACAATGAATTCTCTCAAGCAGTAGAAGGAATAGAACAAGCAAGAATATTAGAAATAATTGACCATCACAGGATTGGGACGATAGAAACAGAGCAGCCAATACTATTTAGAAACCATCCAGTAGGCTCTACTGCTACAATTATAAATCGACTTTTTGAAGAAAAAGGGCTAATTCCAGAACCAAAAATAGCGGGAATAATGTGCGCTGCTATTTTATCAGATACTCTTGTATTTAAATCTCCTACTTGCACACCAGAAGACGTAAGAGCAGCTAAGAAACTTGCAGAAATTGCCAACATAGACATAAATGAGTTTGGAACTGAAATGTTCAAAGCAGGTACCTCTTTAGAAGGGAAAACTGTTGAAGAAATATTTTATACAGATTTTAAAGAATTTACAATAAATAATTATAAAATTGGCATAGGTCAGGTGAATACTCTCACAGATGCAGGAAAATTAAAACAAGACCTAATAAATTTTATGGAAAAAGTAAAAAAAGATAAAGGTTATGATATTTTACTACTTATGCTTACAGACATAATAAACGAAGGATCTGAAATACTTTTTGTAGGAAATAATAAAGAATTGTTGGAAAGAGCCTTCAACGTACAAATAAAAAATAACAGTTTTTACCTTCCATATGTCATATCAAGAAAAAAACAAGTATTGCCACCTATTATTAAAGCGATAAACTCCCAATAAGTTTATCGCTTTAACTTTTCTATTATATCGCCAAAATTTTTAAAAGAAATATATGGAATATCATTTTCTTTGCAATATTTTTCTAAAACACCATTTGCAAAAACCTCATCAGCATATTTCACAACACAAATATCTGAATATCCATCTCCTATATATACTACATAATACCCCTCATTTTTGTATCTATTCAATACTTCCAGCTTACACATACCACATTTGTTGCAATCCTTGCTCTTATATGGAAAATCCACTTTTATTTCTCCCTTATCAAACCAAAGCTTATTGCTATAAAACTCTACATTAAACCCATACTTGTCCATAATGGCCTTTATATTAAAGTCATATCCATCACTCACTATTACAACTTCATAATTCTTTACTTTGCAAAAATTTAAAAACTCCAAGAAATAATCATCTATCTCAATAGTGTAAAGCAAATCCAAAAGTTTTTTCTCGTTCATTTCCATAAGCTTTAATGTCTCAATTGCGCATTCTTCAGTAGACATTTCCCCCTTTTCCCATAATTCCTCATAATACTGCCAACCATCCTTTGCAAACTTATTCACCATCAAATCAACAGTATCTACTTTAGTAACAGTACCGTCAAAATCTACTAAAAAGACTTTCTTCAATTAAATTTCTCCCCCTTTATTTTATATTCAAAAGCCATTTTACAAATTTTATAGCCAAATCTTTGTGCTGTCCATTCGCAATAATTGTAACAATTTTATCATTATAGTCATATCCCAAATTTTTTAAATATTTATTATTCCATCCAACGTATATTCCGTAAGCACCTGGTTTTACCTCATTAGAGGGTTCCTCTACTTTTGCCACATTTAACCCTGATAAATTTAACTCCTTTATCTCATCCAATCGCAAAAAAGCACCTTGACTTGCCAATATATCAAAATTATTTTTATCTAAAATAATGACATCTATATCTTGCGCTCCCATTCTGGCCATTAATTTTTGAGTTGAGGCAGGGTCAAGAGTAAAATTGCCATTTGGATTTTTTACAAGCCCATAAAAATCAATAGAAGCTTGTTTTTTGCCTGAAGGATCGCCAATCAATTCTTTAGTAACCTCTTTGCTAAATTCATTTAACCTATCAAAGTCCATAAATTTCCCCACGAAGGCAATATTCAATACATATTCTTTTCTATTTAAGACACTGCTTGTAAAAGCGCCTAATAGATAAATCACCAATATGCCTGTGATAATATGAACTTTATAATAGTCCCATATATATTCCACTTTTTCTTTTGTAGTCATGTTTCTAAACCAATTTTTTCTCTCCTCACTCATTTGTTTCACACCTCTCTACTTCCTTTGCGCAAAAATATCCAAATTTATTATAGCAATTAAACTTTTTAAAATCGAGTATATAAAACAAAATAAGCCGCAACATGCGACTTATCTAAACATTCTACTTATGAATCCCCCTGATTTTCCTATAAGGCCACTTTTGTCACTGTAATTTAAATTTACTATTTCTCCATCAATTGACACTTGTCCGTCATCAAGGTTCAATTTATTAATGTGAAGCCCTTGACCTCTTATTGTCAAAATTCCCAAATCCGTCTCCAATATTACGGTTTCTTCGTCAAAGCTTACAACATTTGTTACCCCAGAAATACTGATTTTTTCTCTATTTTCAATTGTAATATTATGAGGTTTCCCCGCTCTTAAAAAGTTCCTTTTATCTTCCATTTTAAACCTCCCCTCTTTTTAATTGACTATTATTATCTATGAATCTTGTACTTTTTTTAGAACAAAAAAATCCTCCAATAGGAGGACTTCAATCCCAAATCTTGACTATATTTATGCTTTTAAAGTAATAGTTTAGTATGTCTTTCGCCTTTTTCCCCTCTTTAGCCATTTGATAAGCTCCCCATTGAGACATTCCTACACCATGCCCAAACCCTCTTCCTTTTATCACTAATTTACTTCCATCATAGGAAACCTCATCTATCATGGTAGATTTTAGTTTTTCACTTCCAATTGCCATTCTAAAATCGGGAGCATTTACAGGAATCTTATCGAAAAGAAGGTTTATCGTCCTGCCTGAAGCTCCTTTTGTTCCTATTTTGACAGTTTTAAAGTCATTTATTCCAAGCCCCATTTTCTTTAACGCATTAATCACTTCACTTTTTGTAAAAGTAGCTGTCCAATGCTTTACATTAGCCGGTGCATCAGGACTATCATTTGACTTTACACTTACAATGTAAGGAGGTTCCGCCTTTTTATAATTAAGGCCTTCTTTAGCTAAAGCAGTTTGTCCTGCTGCATGAGAGTGAAACCATGCATTTATAAATTTTCCGTCATAGACAGCAACTACACCTCTTGTATCTTTTACTGCTTCTTTTATTTTAGAATTTATATTTGAAGGGTTCCAAGCTTGAGCCTCTTCAAAATCTGTTGATATATCAGCTCCTGGATATTTAGACTTTTTAGTGCTTACAAAATTTAAAACATATGTCCTTGCTAAAATCGCTTGTGCTTTTAAAGCCTCAATTGGCCAGTCATTCTTTATTTCTCCTGCCACCGTTCCTTCAACATACTTTTCTAGAGGCATTTTTTCTATTTTGCCCGTTTGCACAACATAAACTTTAAGAATAGGCTCTTTCTTCTCTCCTGCATTTATTTTGGCAGGTATTTTAGGTAGTTCCATTCGTGGCTTTTTTATTGGTTCAGGTTTTTTGGCGGGCGGCTTGCAGGAAGTCATGGCAAATAACAAAGCTACTAACACCGCAATTAATTTCAGTATGTTCCTATACAATTAAAATCCCTCCTATACTTTTATTTATAGACTTGTGCAAAATTCAGAAGCCTTAATTTAAGCCATTCTACAGACATACTTTTTTCCTATCACTCTTGAATTTTTTATCTTTTATGTAGGATTTCCCCTCCCATTTGTCGAATTATTATATATACACTATAAAAAATTTTTTAAGAAGGAGGAAATTCTACATGTACCAGCTTCAATTGCTTTTAAATATACCTGAACTCTTTACCTCTCAGTCTAAAATTGATTTCTATTCTTCTATGTTTGAAAATCTTGACCTGTCTTCAATACCTGAATTCCCTTCCTCTAGTCCTGGCCGTAAGGGTTATTCTCACCATGCACTTTTTAGAGCTTTTATTGTCATGAAAGCTGAAAGATTCGGCACAATTTCTGACCTTTTAGATTATCTCCGCAATAATCTTATCATTGCTCATCTTTGTGGCTTCGACATTTCTAAACCTCTTCCTTCTTATTGGACTTTTCGCCGTTTTATTAATGACTTCTCTCATGATTATTTGACCTCTATTTTTCAAAATCAGGTCAATATCCTCAAAAATATGGGTATTATCTCCGGTGAGTTTATTTCCATGGATTCTACCCCTATTAAAGCTAACACTAAGTTAAATAACCCTAAGTCTTTTTCTAAAAATAAATTCTCTAAAGATAATCAGCCTAAGTCAGATAAGGATTGTAAATTAGGCGTTTATTCTGCTTCTAACGATTCTTCTAATAAACGCTATAAGTTTTATTGGGGCTATAAAAATCACATTATTGTTGATGCTATCTCTGGTTTACCCATCGCTGAAACTACTACCCCCGCTGATGCCCCTGATTTTGAAGCCGCTTTATCTTTGCTTGAGAAGACTAATAAGTGGTTTAACCTTAAGTATGTTAATTTTATTGCCGATAAGGGGTATGATGTTAAGAGAGTTTATAATTTTGTTAGAGATACTCTCCATGGTCATTGTTTTATTCCTCTTAACAAGCGTAATTCTAAAAATCCCCCACTGACTGATGATGGTTATATGGTTTGTGAAGCAGGTATTAAAATGCTCAAAGATGGCAAGCAATATTTTGATGGTTTTATTAAGCAAAAATTTGTTTGCAAGTTCTGTAATTCTAAAGATGACTCTGCCTGCCCTATTCAGCATCCTAAATATTTTAATGGCAAAAAGCATAGAGGCTGTACTAAGTATGCTATTATATCTTCTGATTATAGGTCCTCTATTAATAGAGACTCCCTATATTTTAAGGCTGTCTATAAATTGAGGATTGAATCAGAAAGATATAATTCCCGCTTTAAAGCTCTAGATTTTGAAAAAGCTTATGTTAGAAATATTAATTCTGTCAGCAACCTTAATACTTTTGGCCATATTACTTTGCTTACTGTCGCTATTGTAGCTATTAAACTGGGTAAATTTGATGAGTTTAGATCTCTTGTTGCTTTGATGCAATCGGCCTAATTTTTATTGAATCTATTTCATGCCATTTTTTAACATTTGACTTCTACAGGATATTTATGCCCTTTTTTAGCTCCTCTTTTTGTCTTTTCTTTTCCCTTACCACTTCCTTTATGTTTGATTGTCAGTGTTGATTACTATATATTGTATGTAATACATATTTTGGTTTTTGATTATGATTATTTTAATTAATTTTGCACATCCCTATTTATTTATAGTATTTGAGGGATTTTCACAAATCATTCATTCTTCTATCAATTTATACATTTTGTAAGCCTCGTCTTTTAAAGCATGTTCCTTTACACCTATAACCTCTATTTTGACAATTTTATTTCCAAAGCTTATCTCTATTATATCATGTTCTTTTACTTCGTCACTAGCTTTTGCCTGCTTGCCATTTATAAAAACTAATCCTTTGTCACAGGCCTCTTTTGCAATCGTACGCCTTTTGATAAGCCTTGAAACTTTCAAAAACTTATCAACTCTCATGTGCTTTTTACACCCCCATGCAAAAATCGAGTAGGAGCTGAATAATTATTTTATTCAGCGTCCTCTCACACCACCGTACGTACCGTTCGGTATACGGCGGTTCATTAGGAATTGTGTACAATTAGATATCTTTGGGATAAACTCTTATAACCTATGCTTTCAAAGTATTTATTTGTAAGAGTCTTATTTAGGATTGGGCTATTGGATATTCTTAAGTCACCTTTCCTTGTATTGGCGTATTCCCAGGCTTTTTGTTCTTCTACTCCTAGTTTTACTAAGTTATCATGCTTCGTTTTTATCTTCTTCCATTGTTTCCATATACATGCCCTTAGTCTTCGCCTTATCCATTCGTCAAGGGTTTTCATTATGCTTTTCGCGTCTGCTAATCCAAAATAGTTGACCCATCCTGTTGTTATTTGATTTAGTCTTTTTATTCTGTTTTCCATGCTTATTCCCTTGTTCCGATTGGTTATTTCTCTTACTTTTTCCTTAAACCTTTTGATGGATTTTTCATGGATTCTTATTCTTACTTCGTTTTCTTTTGTATAGAATGAAAATCCAAGAAATTTTCTTCTCCATGGTCTATCTACAGCACTTTTTGCTTCGTTGACTTTTAGTTTTAATTTGCTTTCTATGAACTTCTTTATGCTCTTCATTACTCTGTTTCCTGCAGACCTGCTTTTTACATATATGTTGCAGTCATCTGCATATCGGCAGAATTTATGCCCTCGTTTCTCAAGTTCTTTGTCTAGTTCGTCCAACATTATGTTTGCTAATAGGGGACTTAATGGCCCTCCTTGGGGTGTCCCTTCTTCTGTTGATACTTTGATTCCGTTTATCATTACTCCTGATTCTAGGTATCTTCGTATTAACTTTAGTACCCTTTTATCTCCTATCCGCTTTTCTAGTTTGGACATTATTATGTCGTGGTTTACTCTGTCAAAGAACTTTTCTAAGTCCATATCTACAACCCACGTGTATCCTTCATTTATGTATGCTTCTGCGGCTTTTATTGCGTCTTTTGCACTGCGTCCTGGTCTGAATCCATAACTGCTATCTGAAAATGTATGGTTGTAGACTTTATTTAGTATTTGGGCTATTGCTTGTTGTATTAGTCTGTCTAGTACTGTAGGTATTCCTAGTAGTCTTACTCCTCCATCTGGTTTGGGAATTTCTACTCTTCGCACTGGTTGTGGTTTGTATTTCCCCTCCAGCAGTTGTTGTTTTATGGTTGCCCAGTTTTCTTTGAGATACGGTAGAAGTTCATCTACTTCCATCCCATCGACTCCATGGCTTCCTTTATTTGCAACAACGCGCTTGTATGCTGCTTCCATGTTCCTTCGTTCTACTATCATTTCAAGCATCTTGCTGGTATATCTTTGTACTTCGTTTCTTCCATCTTCCGACGCCGATGATATACTATGCACTTCCGTTGTCTTTTGAAATTCCATTTCTCTATTCAACGGATAGCCTCTTTGTTGAGTTGTCTGCAGTCTCTGCATATCTTTCGAGTCCATAAGATTTCCAAAACCTCCTAACGTTCGGTCCTTCCTTATCTATTCATGTCTAGATAAGTACTATGACCTCTGCTGACTTCTCAAGGTTCAGCCATACATCACTGCATGGGTTGTCACTTCAGATTTTACTTCCATGACTTATCCTTGAGACCTCCCCGGGTAAGAACGATAACTTTCATCTCATATATCTGCCAGATTTACTGTATGGGATTCGGGTAGTGTTGGACTTCGTTTTGTTACGCAAACTCATCCACCCCAATTCAGCCTCTTATCTGGTTCTTGTTCATCAGACCGAGATTTTGCCTTAAGCTTCCTTCAGATTCCACCTCACGATGGACACCCTTGCTCTTGGCTAGTGGTTCCCACTACCAAGCCCACAGCGGACTTTCACCGCCTAGCTATCGCCCATGCCGGGCGCACGTAAGAAAATCAGGTCATAAAGACCTGATTTTCTTAAGAATTTACTAAATCCTTCAACGCTTTTCCTGCTTTGAAGATAGGAGCTTTTGAAGCAGGAATTGTTATTTCTTCTCTTGTCTGAGGATTTCTTCCTTTTCTTTCTGCTCTTTCTCTTACTTCAAATGTACCAAATCCTACTAATTGAACTTTGTCACCGTTTTTCAATGCTTCTTCTACTGCCTCGATGAAAGCATTCAATGCCTTTTCAGCATCCTTTTTTGTTAACTCACTTTTTTCTGCAATTTTCGCAACAAGATCTGCCTTATTCACAACAATACCTCCTTAGTTTTAAATATGTTTTACTCTTATTTATTCTTCACAAAATCGAAAAATCCTGCTAATATACGCTTATTTTTCATTTTTTTTATCAAATTTATTCATCTTTGCTTCATTCCATAGCTTATCCATGTCATCTAATGTCATTTCATCCAATTTTTGTCCATTTTTTGCTGCAGTTTTTTCTATGTATTCAAATCGCTTTATAAATTTTTCCACTGTGTTGTGAGTTGCGCTTTCTGGTTCTACATCTAAAAATCTAGCTACATTTACCACTGCAAAAATTAAATCTCCAACTTCCTCAATAATCTTTTCTTTATCTTTCCCTTTATACACCTCCTTTAATTCTTCTAACTCCTCATAAACTTTAGAAATTGCATCCTCAACCCTCTCCCAATCAAAACCCACCTTTGCTGCTTTTTCCTGGACCTTATAACTTCTGATAAGAGCAGGCATATGCTTTGGCACATCTTTTAAAACTTCCGTATAAGAATTTAAATCCTTCTCTTCTCTCTTCAACTCATCCCATTTTTCTAATACGGCTTTAGAAGTTTTTAATTCTTCTGTCCCAAAAACGTGAGGATGCCTCCAAATCATCTTTTTGCATATGCCATCTACTACATCGCAAAAATTGAATGTTCCCCTCTCCTTTGCAATTTGTGAATGGAATACAACTTGTAAAAGCACATCTCCTAACTCTTCTGCCATCTTATCCTCAGATTCTTTCTCAATCGCATCAATTAACTCATAACTCTCTTCCACCAAATATTTTTCAAGGCTTTGATGAGTCTGCTCTTTATCCCATGGACATCCCTTTTCACTTCTTAAAATTCTCATTATCTCTAAAAGGTCATATATGTCATACTTTTCTTGAAAAATTTTTTGAACAGGAGGAATATATAGCGAAGTAAGATAATCGATCCAATCAATTCTATCAATCAGATAAAGTGGCATCGTTTCTATCACTTGTCTACCATTAATTCCTGCATTTTTTATTAAAGTTACAAGATAATTATCGCCATATATTTCTGACAGCTTTAATTTCGCTTCTGAAGCGACAAATTTATCATATATTTGCACTACTATATTATGGCATCTTTTATCCGGCTTTTGAGTATCTAAAGATAAAGCGTCGATTATTTTCAACCCATAAATAGGGTCAATTTTTAAATCGCTTATAATTGCATCAATAAAAGAAACAGCTGGTATAACTTCTACTGATATATCGGCACAGTCTTTGCAAAAGTTTAATATGTACTCTACTGATTTTTCTGCAACATGGGGATGCCCCGGCACAGCATATACCACATTTCGATATTTTCTTGCTATATCTATTATTTCCCGAGCAATATTTTCATAAACTTCCTCAAAAGTCATACTTTTTTCGTATATTTTATCAAAAGTTTCAAAAATAATTTCTTGCTCTTTAAGATATGAAACAATAGGATGTTTTTCGGTCCTCAAAAAGACTTTATCAGCTCTTTTCATCTTTTCCAATACTCCTACTGTAATAGTATCTGGTGAGCCCGGTCCTAATCCTACAATAAATAGTTTATTCACAAAAACCACCTCTAACATTAAAATGTACAAATAATATTATATCACTTATCATAATTTTTATATAATTAAATTTACTCTGTACAAACCTGTTGAAAAAGTTGCCAAATTAAATTATAATATATTTTAGCATCTGCATTAAGGAGTGGTATTACATGGATATGGTAGAATTAGGCAAAAGAATCAGGGAAGAAAGAAAAAGGCAATTTTTAAAACAAGGAGATTTATCAGGGGATGAATTTTCAAAGGGCTATATAAGTCTTATAGAAAAAGGTAAGATAAGCCCTTCCTTGAAAGCTTTAAATTTCATAGCTCAAAAGTTAAATAAGCCAGTTGTTTATTTTTTAGATGAGGATTATGTCGAAAAAGAAGAATTAAAAAAAGAACTTGCAAAATACAAAAATATTTTAGAAAAGTTCTTAACTGCTCAAAAAGCTTTTGATAACAAAAATTATGATGAAGCTATTAAATTATACATCGATATTTTAGACAATGCAATAGATGAGTATTCAACAAATTTGATAAATTTTTACCTAGCCAAATCTTATTTTGCTATCAAAGACTATACAAAAGTTCTTGAAATTTTAGATAAAATATCTCCATATTTTGAAAAAAGCTCATTGACTGAAATTATAGTAGAAATGCATTACATGAAAGGATTGTGTTTGGGCAATCTGCAAAAATTTCAATCATCATTGGAAAATTATTTAAAAGCTTTAGATGGTTTTGAAAAATACTCTTTAAAACACACACAGTTGAAATCCCGCATACTTTATAGTATAGCAAATTTATACAGTAAAATGGGAGAATTTATTAAAGCAAGAGATTATTATATGAAATGCCTTGAATATTCTACTCAAATTAAAGCAGTAGATTTTATTGCTTTGTCAAATAATGGACTAGGACTTGTAAATCACGAGCTTAAACAATATAAGGATGCTTTAAAATATATAAGGCGTGCTATTCTGATAAGTAAAACCCTAAACTTAAAAGAAGATATTGCTAATGAATACAATTATTTAGGTTTTGTATATACAGATTTAAAAAAGTATGATATTGCAGAAAAATATTTTGTAAAGAGCTATTCGATGTATAAAGATTTAGGAAATGAAAGAGGAATGGCATACAATCTCACAGAAATCGGAAGAATTTACTATTTAAAAGAAGATTATCCCAAAGCATTAGAATATTTAAATCAATCTTTAGAAATCGTAACAAAACTAGGAGAAGAAGAAGAAATGGGTAGAATTTATACAATATTAGGAAATTTACATTTAAAACAAGGCCAGTTCGAATTAAGTGAAAAAGAACTTTTAAAATCTGTAGAAATACTCAAAACCCTTGGCCTTAAAAAGGACTTGTCCGAAGCCTATAAAGGATTGGGAAATCTGTATATTGCCCTAAATAATCCAGAAGAAGCTAAAAAATATTTTAATCAATCAATAGAGCTGTTATATGAAAATTAATAGCAAGGAGAAAAATAAATGAATACAGTGGAAAAATTAGAATATTCTTTTCCTGCTCTTAAACACAGAAATTTTAGGCTCTTCTGGTTTGGACAAATGATTTCCCTTATAGGCACATGGATGCAAAATATAGGCCAAGGTTGGCTAGTTCTTAAACTGACAAATTCGTCTTTTTTATTGGGGCTAGTAAGTGCTGTTCAGTTTTTACCTGTGATGCTTTTTTCTCTATTCGCAGGCGTTGTAATAGATAGATTCCCAAAGAGAAAACTAATTTTATTTACACAGTCAAGTTTTGCAATTTCTGCCTTTATCTTGGCCACTTTGACTGCTTTAAAGATAATAAATTATTGGGAAATCTTGGCTTTGGCTTTGTTTAATGGCTTTTTGAATACAATAGATATGCCAGCAAGGCAATCTTTCATCATTGACTTAGTGGGCAAAAAAGATTTAATGAATGCCATTGCTTTAAACTCTGCAGTGTTTAACGCAGCAAGAATAGTAGGACCAGCAATTGCAGGAATATTAATTGGCAAATTAGGATATGCTGTATGTTTTTATTTAAATTCTGCAAGCTTTATTGCTGTAATAATAGGACTCATATTAATTACCGTAGAAGGAAAAACGCCAAAAACTAATGATGTCAAAGCAAAGATTTTTGATGACTTAAAGGACGGGTTAATATACATCAAAAATACTCCAATTATACTCACCACGATACTCATGATTGCAATTTTAAGCACTTTCTCAATGAATTTCAATGTATTAGTTCCCGTTTTTACTAAAGATGTACTTCACAGAGAAGCTACTGGTTATGGTATGCTTATGTCAGCAATGGGAACAGGAGCACTAATTGGAGCATTGGTACTGGCTTCAATAAGCAGAAGAGGAGTAAAACCCGTTTATTTGTTTGGCGGTGGCATAGGTCTTGGAATTTTTCAAATCCTCATAGGAATACAGAGTAATTATCTATTAACAGCTTTACTTTTAGCTTTAGCAGGGTGGTCTATGATAACTTTTAGTTCCTCCGCAAACACTACTATACAAATTAACTCTGCAGATGAATTCAGAGGAAGAGTAATGAGTGTTTATTCTTTGGTTTTTGGTGGAGTAACTCCTATAGGCTCATTGTATGCTGGTACATTATCTCAAAAGTTTGGCTCCCACATAACTTTTATAGTAAGTGGAATAATCGCCCTTTCGTATACACTTTATGTCTTAGTGTTTCAATATAAAAAAGTGTATAAAGTATAATGTTTTTCCCATTCTAATTTTTTTCTACTCTTCCTCATATATCCTTTTTGCCTCTTTAAATATTTCAATAGCCCTTGGAAGAAGCCCATTGACATAAGCAATTAAAATTCCATAATTTACGATAGGTATTTTTTTCTCTTTAGCGTAAGAAATCCTATAAAGCATCTCTCTTCTATTTAGCATACAAGCTCCACAATGAACAATTAAACTGTAAGATTCCAAATCCGCAGGAAATGTCATACCACTAGACCAGCTAAATTGCAAATTCTTTCCTGTTTTTTGTCTTAGCCAACGAGGTATTTTAACTGTTCCTATATCATCTTCTTGTCTGTGGTGGGTACACCCTTCTGCAATTAAAACTTTATCGCCCTCCTTTAATTTTTCGATAACTCTTACCCCTTTTACAAGCTCCTCTAAATCTCCTTTATATCGGGCAAAAAGTATTGAAAATGAAGTGAGAGGTATGTCAGGAGGAACAATAGCACCAACCTTATTAAAAACTTGTGAATCTGTAATAACTAAAGAAGGCTTATTATTTATGCTTTTTAATGCTTTGTCCAATTCTGTATCTTTTACTACTAGTGCTATACCGCCAGTGTCAAGAATGTCCCTTATAGTTTGTTGCTGGGGAAGTATAAGCCTCCCCTTTGGAGCTGCTTTATCAATAGGCACAACTAAAATCACTAAATCACCAGTTTTTATCAAATCCCCTACCAATTTTATACTATCATCGCTTGGTGCTTTTTTTATTATCATCATTTTGAGTTCTTCTATTCCTTCTTTGTTTCTAGCAGAAACTTCTATCAGTTTTAGATTTAATCTTTTTTCCCATTCTTTTTTTTGTAATTGTGAATAATTTGACAAATCTTTTTTATTAATAACCCCTACAACTGGGATGTTTTTCTCCGTTATTATCTGTAAAATCTTTTCCTCAAATTCTGTAACTCCTTCTGTACCATCAATCACAAGAATAGCGAGGTCTGTTTTATTTAGAACTTCATAGGTCTTTTTTACTCTCAGCTCTCCAAGAGGCCCTACATCATCTAATCCTGCAGTATCAATAATTACCACTGGTCCGATTGGAAGTATCTCCATAGCTTTTGAGACAGGGTCAGTAGTAGTGCCTGCAATATCAGACACAAGAGCCACTTCTTGATTTGTTAAAGCATTAATGAGACTTGATTTTCCCGCATTTCTTCTACCGAAAAGCGCAATATGAAGTCTAGATGAGGTAGGCGTAGTATTCATATTTAAATCTCCCTTCATAAAAAATAACCTATATAATGAATAATACAAATCAGGGAGTTTGTCAATAATTTATCTATCTTTTAAAGGCAACTCAATAGTGAAAACACTACCTTTTCCTACCTCGCTTTCTACAGTAATAGTCCCTTTGTGTTCTTCAATTATCTTTTTAGAAATAGCAAGTCCCAATCCTGTGCCACTGTATTTATTATTTTTACCTCTATAAAATTTATCAAATATATATTTTATTTCCTCTTGCGGAATTCCTTGTCCCTGGTCTTCAATCCTTATTACAGCTTTTTTGTCCTTTATGTCAAGAAACACCTTAACATATTTTCCTCTACTACAAGCTTTTATTCCATTGTCAATTATATTCACTAATACTTGTTTTAATCGATTTACATCCCCATTTATGACAACCCTATCAATCTTTTTTTTGCAAATTAAATTTACTCCATAATTGCTAGCATGAGGTCTTAAAATTGCGACTGTATCCTCTATCAATTTATCTAACTCTACTTCTTCAAAACTTAGTTTAATCTTATTTAATTCTATCTTAGAAAAATCCAAAAGTTCATCCACTAAACGAGAAAGCCTATCTGTTTCTTCATCAATAATGTTCAAATACTCATATAGTTCACTATTTTTTTCTACCAAATCCATCGCAGTTATCGCGAATCCTTTTATGGAAGTAAGAGGTGTTTTTAATTCGTGAGAAATATTGCTTATAAATTCATTTTTCATCTCTTCTAACTGTCCCAATTCTTCGGCCATTTTGTTAAAAGAATCCGCAAGTATTCCTATTTCGTCATTTGAAGTTTTCTCCGCTCTCACTTTAAAATTGCCCTTTGCCATTTCCTGAGTTGCCTTTTTTACCATTTCAAGAGGTTTTGTTAATTCATTTGCTATAAAAAATCCTATTATCAACGCAACTAAAGAAGACACTGTCAAAACAAGCGCTAAAAATAAAACCAGTCTTTTTATTATGTTGGAAACTTCCTCCAAAGAAGAAGAAAGCCTCAAAATTGCCACATAATTTAATTTGTTTTTTACAGGAACCGAAACGTGTAAAACTCTTTCATTATTGATTTTTTCTGTATAAACTCCACTTTCTCCAGAAATAGCTTGTATGACATCCGGGGTGAGTATTTTGACAGGGACAGGAGTAGATGAAAGTGTGGAATCTCCTAAAAGCATACCTTCCATATTTAAAACCTGAACTTGAGCATTAGTATCTGTAGCAAGCTTTTTAACTACATCTTGGCTTATTGTATATATATCTGCATCAATGTAGCTGTCAAACACACGAGAAAAAGAAGTGCCCTGAGAAGTTAATATCTCAATTATATTGTCAATATAATATTTTTCAAGAGTTAAAGTAGATATGACTCCGAAAAAAATTATTATCATTGTAATCAATAAAATATATGAAATGGTAAGTTTAATCTTTATACTCATTTAGTTTCCCCCAAAATAGTACCCAACTCCCCATTGGGTATGTATATATTTCGGCTGGTCAGGATTTACTTCAATTTTCTCCCTCAATCTTCGTATATGTACGTCCAAAGTTTTCGTATCCTCGATAAAAGAATCGCCCCATATAGAAGCAATAAGTTCCTCTCTCTTTACAACTTTTTTCCTATTTGTCATCAACATCTTTAAAATCTGAAATTCTCTCGGAGTAAGAAAAACCTCCTTTCCTCTTACAAAAGCCTTATTCTGGATCAAGTCCAATTTTATTTCATCATATTCCAACAAATTGATACTTTTACTTGAAGCATTAAATTCATAAACCCTTCTTATAACCGCTCTTACTCTGGCGACAAGTTCTCTCGGGTTAAAAGGTTTTGTTATATAGTCATCTGCTCCTAGCTCTAAGCCCAAGATTTTATCCACATCCTGGCTTTTGGCTGTCAAGATAATTACTGGAGTATTCACTTTCATGGCTCTTATCTTTTTCAAAAGTTCAAAACCACTTATGTCCGGAAGCATTATATCCAACACTATAACAGAAAACCTTTCCCTTTCTAATAAATAAAGTGTCTTCTCACCCTCATGCACTATTTCAGTCTCGTAGTATTTATCCAAATTTATTTTTACAAATTTAGCTATATTAACATCGTCTTCAATTACCAATATTTTGTGCATTTTACCACCTCCTCACCATTATATTATCATACTTTTATAAAAATTAACAATTGCATTTTTCAATTGTCCGATATTTGTAACTCAATTTATAAAAAATTTTTCCTTCCCTCTTGAAACTTAAAAAATTTTAATGTATTATAAATATAGAAGATAATATATTTCCGTTAAAATATATTATCTTCTGAAACTTAATTTTAATTTCACACTTTTACATAGAAGGAGGAATAAAAATGGCTGATTTATATGGAGTTTACAAATGTGAAAAATGTGGAAATATAGTAGAAGTACTTCACGAAGGGGTTGGCACTTTAGTCTGCTGTGGTGAACCAATGGTAAAAATGCAAGAAAAAACAGGAGATACAGGCACAGAAAAGCACACACCTGTTATTGAAAGAAATGGAAATATTGTAACAGTAAAAGTAGGAAGTATACCTCACCCAATGGAAGAAAAACATTGGATTGAATGGATTTCTCTCTTAGCTGATGGGGTATACATGAGAAAAGTATTAAAACCAGGTGAAAAGCCTGAAGCAGTTTTTGTAACAGATGCAAAAGATTTAAAAGCGTGGTCCTACTGCAATTTGCACGGTCTATGGAAATCTGAATGAAAATAAGGGCAAAAAGCCCTTATTTTTTACTCTCTAACTTATACCTCTCCAATTCTTTTTCTGTCAAAGAATATTTATTAAACACAATTAAGCTTAGTATAATTATAGCACCTGCTAAAGGCCCACAAAGCTGTAAACCAAGCGGATTTTCTGCATTATACCCAAAAATCTTAAATAAAAGTGGAGTTACAAGAGAAGAAATCCCTATTACTATTTTTATTATAAATCCCTGAGCTCCAAAAAACATTCCCTCTCTTCTTTGCCCTGTCTTAATCCCATCCAATTCCGCTATATCAGCAATCATTGCATTAGGTACTACAAAGAATACAGAAAGCGGTATACCAGCTAATAAAATGATAATTATAGAAACTGTTTTATTAAAAACAGTCCCAAAAAGTCCAGTAAGAGTTAAAATGAAAGCAAATATTATAGAAAACACCATAAGAAGTTTTTTCTTTCCGTATAATAGTGTAAGCTTCGGCACAAAGAAGCTAAACAAAACTGCCACAACAAATGCACCTGCAATCATAAAGCCAGAATCTTCAGCAGGAGTCTTTAAAAGCACTTCTGTTATATAAGGCATTGCTATAGTCAAGGTATTTATGCCAAACCACAAAGCTGTTGCTGCAGTAAGGTAATACATAAAATCTGCATTTGCCAAAGTCATCTTAATAGAAGTAAACATCCCCACTGTAGGTATATTTTCTTCCTCTATTTTTTCTTCTTTTACAAAAATAGGCGTAAGCATTAAAGTAATAAAAGCAAAGATTCCCAATATAATTCCCATAATTTTAAAATTAAAAATCCCAATCAGAATTCCCGACCCTGCTTCTGCTACCATAACACCTATAATCTGCGTTATCCCTTGCATCATAGTAAGTGTAATTCTTTCTTTTGCATCTTTAGTTATTTCAGGTATGAGAGCAAGATACGGCGCCACAACTGCAGTAAAAGACACAAAAAATAAACTTAATACAAAAGTGAGATAAACAAAATTTACTATTGACACCTCAGAAACAGGAGGAAACCATATCATTATAAAAGAAATCATCAAAACAGGTGAGCCAAATAGCACAAAAGGTATTCTCCTGCCCATTTTGGTATTTAATTTGTCAGAATAATAAGCAACTATTGGGTCAGATATGCCGTCAAATATTCTCGCAACTATCATAGAAAAACCTATAAGGCTTATTGGTACAAGCATTTTAAGCCCCTGTGTATTAAATGCTGGAGGAGTGTAATAGTATTGATACCATTTTACCGCAGTCTGTGTAAATATGGAAATTCCTAAATACCCCAAAGAATACATAAAAAGCACAAAAAATCTATTATTTTTCATCTTTTACCCTCCTAAAATTCTCATACACCTTTTCATAATAATCCTTCTCAAATTCCTCATTCACATCTTTAAAGTATTCCGCTTTTTCCCTTACTTCATATAGCCTTTCAATGTCTAAATCAGAAGTTACGACATAATCACCTTCATAATGAGGCGCAATTGCAATTATTCCATCTTCATTTTCAGTCATATCAATGGGAGCAAAAATAGCTGCTTTCCCTGTAAAGTGAATTCCTCCTATCCATCCGTTTAAAGAAGCTTTTGCACCATAAATGTACGACTCCTGTACCCTTGGCCATATTCCCCTTAAAGCTCTCCAGAAATTGTACTCCTCCATATTGGCAATAGGCAGTATTACAATTTCCGCCCCCTTTTCAAAAGCCATTCTAAAGGTCTCAAAATATGTGGCATCCATACAAACAGGGCATGCAATCTTACCTATATCAAGAGAAAATACTTTAAGTTCCTCATCCCTCTTTATACCAATCTTCTCTTCAAAATCTGTCAAATGAATTTTCTTCTGCCTTCCTAAAATCTCACCTTCTCTTGATATTAACGTGCCACCATTGTACAAATTGCCATTTTCAGTGATAATATAACTTCCTGTGTAAATATAAATTCCATACCTTTTAGCAAAATCCCTCATTATCTTCTCATAAGCCTCTTGATAAGCTTTTGATATAGATTTAAATATAACTTTGAGTAATCCTTCTCCACCACCTTCGCTATTTGAAACCTCTTCACTTTTTGCCTTTTTATTTAGAAAATTATTTAGCTTGCCAAATCCGGGAATAAGCCCTAACAAATCAAAAAAATTGTATTCAGGAAAGGCTACTATATCACTTCCTTTTAATGCTGCCTCTTCTACAAATTTTCTCATCCTTTCGGCATATTCTTCAAAAGAATTTGTAACTTTTATTTCCCTCTCCACACATGCGACCCTTACTTTCCCTTTTTTCTTTAAAATAAAATTTCCTCTTGAAAACCCATGTAATCTTCTTAAATAGTTATTAACTTTTTTCTCAGACATTTTGCTTTCAAAAACAATCTCTAAAATGTTTTTCATATCAATCACCTAAAAATCCCTTTATAGGAGTTTATATTAAGTTGTTTTATCACATCAAATTTAGAAATAGCTTTTTGTCTCTCTACCTCATTAAGTTCCGCAATTATTATATTAGAATCTACTTCCTTGGCAAGAAAACCATCATCGTCTTTTGTCATCTCTAAAGGAGCATGTATAGCTGCCTCTGAATAAAAGTTATTTCCTTTATACTCTCCTTTAAATCCACTTTCAATTGCAAAAAACAAGTTTTGCTGCACATTTTGCCATACCCCTGCTATCTGCCTTGCAAAATTTCTCTGTCCTTTTATTGCAACAGGTGAAAGCACCAGATTGACACCTTTTAAAGCCGCATATCTTGAAACCTGAGGATAAAACACATCAGTAGAAAGAATTATGCTAATTTTATATCCCTTTATATCTACAATTTTAAGAGCCGTATCTCTTGATAATCCTAATTCTCTCTCCCACCTTGCAAGGTATAACTGCCTTTGAAATAGTTTAATCTCTCCATTTAACATTACAAAAGAAGAATGATAAACTTTTCCGTCGTGGTTTTCAAAATAACTTCCCGGATTTATAGCTATGTCTTTATACCTCAATGAAAAATCCCTAATTTTTTCTATAAAATCCTCTTCAAAATCACATACCTCTCCAGTAAGAGCGGGAAAAACCACAAGGTCAACTGCCTTTTCCTCGCATTCTCTTAAAACCTCCTCATATTTTCTTATACAGCTTCCGCTATCACCCCTTTTAAAAACTGCTGCAGCTACTCTCATAAAACTCACTCCTCAAAAAGTATTCTATAAAGAGCCATTGCAAGATATCCTGAACCAGTTGCAAAACCAACTCCTGTCTTTGCTTCCCCTGTATCTTTGTCAAAACTCTCTGCTAAAAGCCCATAATCCATATTTGCCATCTTAAGCCACTTCAAAGCTTCCTCCCTCATTAAGGGATTTAATAGGCTACCACAAAGCCCTAAACCTGAGGGTGTATTGGGATGATGGTCACAGGCAAGCTCTTTTATTTTTGCATCTTCAAAATAATATTTGTATTTTCGAGAGTAATAGTAATCAATTGTATTTTTAAATACTTCATTTTGATAGTCTACAAAGTCATAATAATACATAAGCCCTAAATTGCCGGGTGGGTCATTGTAGAGTTTATAATTCCCTTCTCCATCAGTAGACCAAGCAAAAATCCTCTTACCTTCTACCTCTGTCACAAGGTATTTGTATATTCCATTGTAAATGCCGTCTATCTTTTTCTGAAGCATATCCGCCTTTTTATACCAGTTAAGCTTTAAGTAAAGATTCTTTAAGTTTATAAACCCTCTCCAGAGTATTACATTGTCTATCGTAACAAAGGGGTACTCTGAAGGGTCGTCAGAGGGAAGCAAGAAAGTTTTATAAAGTCCTATCCTACTGTCATATTCTTCCTCAATTCGGCTGTATACAACTTCTAATGCCTTTACAAGCTCTATATCATCTAAATCCACATCCATATTCTCAAGTAGTATAAAATAGCTGGCAGCCTCATCCAACTCAAATCCGGGATATAAAACCGTTCCATCTATATAATGGGCATGTGCCCCTGCATTTTTACTGTGTCTTAAAATCATCTCCCTTGCAATGTAATCGTGAAAGCTTTTATCAATAATTTTTACAGCAGGAAAAGACCATAAAAAACTATCCCTTTCCCAAAAGGCTCCTGAGACATAATATCTTGGACTTCTTGATGTTAATGCAATATAATTGTCGGATTCCATGTCTTTTCCTATAGAGAAAAAGTAGTTAAAAAATAGGTTTTTGTTCAATAAACTTTCTAAATCCTTATCTTGAGAATATTTTATATACTTATTTTTAAGCCAGTTGTAAAACTCTTTATATATATTTTTAAATCCTTTTCTTTTTAAATGAATTAAAGTAGTTGAAGCCCCATCCATATCGGAGTTTACACTTATATAAAAACAGTTTGTCCCATTGGTTTTCGATTTAAGTATTATTTTTTCATTCTTTTCCTCATAATCAAAATCTTTTTCTCCACCAAAAGCAAGTGAAAAAGCTATATTATAAGAATAAATGTTTAAAGCAGGGTTTTTAAGCCATTTGTCAATTTTAAATTCTTTTTTAAATTCTATTTCATGAGAGTTAAATCTTAAAAAGAACAGTTTATCAAGATTTACTTCTAAATAAACTTCTATTTCTTCAGAGCTTTCAAATTCATATATAAAACCTTTTTCCTTGATATCTGCATAGATTTTTATTATTACAAAATCCCCGTTTGAAAAATACAGTTTAATATTAGGTATGTAATAAAGCTCTTCTGATACTTCACTTTTTACAATTTCAAGTTTTTCACCTTTTTTATAAAATACAGGTTTAAACAAAGCTTCTTCTCCAGAAAGCTCCACAAGTCCTTTATTTGAAAGAGAAACAATATTTAAATTTTTTATTGAAGCCTTCTCTACATCTATCTCAGGTAAACTTATATAGTGATTTCCCGCATACAGCACTCTAACATTTTTATCAATCTCATGAGGCCTTGTTATGATTTTATTCACCCTAACCCCTCCTGCTAATTTTCTATTCTCTTAGAAAAAATTGTTTTCACCTTAATTGTACTATTTTTTCTAAAATAGGTAAATAAGAATATAAAAATAGGCGAATACTCTTCGCCCTTTATACCAAGCCACTGCGAATATTCAAGCCCTTATCAATAGCTTCCTGCACTATTTTATGGCAGCACTTGCCCAACGGATTTTTTCTTTGACAATCGGAATTGCTCATTGCACCCGTAAGTTTTAAAACTTCTTTCATAGTATTAGCGCCATATTCTACTACCGCCTTTATAATTTCTTCTTCTGTCACACTGCTGCAATAACACGCATATTTAATACTGCAATAATCAATGCCAAAAAAACAACAATAGAAGTGTAATATTTCGCAAACTTTGTCATAAATTTTTCTGTAGGAGCTTTCTTACTGCTAGCCTCTTCAATAAATTCTAGTATTTTTGAAACAGTGGTATTTTTTCACCAGGCTTTACTATGATGACGTCTCCCGGTCTTACTCCTTGTGGTGAAACCCTCTTTATTTCATATCCAATTTTTAAGTTAGCATAATCGGGACGAATATTCATTAACTCTATAATAGACCTTTTCGAATGATCAACAGCAATATCCTGCAGAAGTTCCCCAATTTGGTAAAAAAGCATTACGGCTACACTTTCAGGATACTCTCCAATAGCAAAAGCACCAATTGTCGCTATGCTCATGAGAAAATACTCATCAAAAATCTGCCCTTTCAAAATATTTTTGGCAGCTTTTAAGACGACATCTCCTCCTGCGATTAATAACTTATAAAAAATAAGGTAAATTTGATATAAACCAATAAATTAAATAGCAATGCTATCGCAAACAAGATAGCAGAAATCCCATATTGAATGATTCTCCTGTATACTTTATTAGAGTCATCATTCTCAAAAAAAAGCTTACAACTATCAGAATCACAATTTGCGTTCAGTGGACTTCCTTTTGCATCTAGGGCACAACTTCCACAACCAAACCTCTCTAAAACAAAGGCCCTTTGATTATTTTGCATAGTATTACCTCTCCTGATTCATTCATTAATATGTATTTGTTGAACATTCTACTTCCTTTTAAAATTCTTGACCGAATAGTTCAAATGTGTTATAAATAATTTTACCGCACAATTTTCGAGATTTGGTTCTACGGGGGTATCAAGAATGACAGTAATATTTGTAGGAAAAGACAATCAAATTACAATAAAAGCTCCAAAAAATGTTGAAAAACTCGCGAAAGAGTTGGAGATAAATTTAGAATCACATGTCTTTATAAAAAATGGAGAAATAGTTACTCCAGATGAAATTCTTCAAGATGATGATGTAGTAGAGATAATATCGGTAGTTTCTGGAGGTTAGTAGAAGGAGGCTTTACCAATTGAAGTGCATAAGATGTAAGAAAAAAGCAGTTATCACTCTAAAAAGGCATAATGCAGCCTTCTGTGCTGAGTGTTTTTTACATTATTATAGAAACCAAGTCTTAAAAAACATTCAAAAAAATAAAATGTTTAAAAAAGACGATAGAGTTTTAGTGGTAGTATCTGGCGGCAAAGATAGTATGGCTCTGTGGGACGTTCTAGCCAAGGAAGGTTATAACGTTGTCGCAATGTATATAAACCTTGGAATTGGAGAGTATTCAAACAGGTCTCAAGAGGTGGTTGAAAATTTTGCAAAGAAAAATAATCTCCCACTCATTGTAAAAAATATTAAAGAAGAATTCGGGCTTGATATATACAAGCTTTCAAAGACTTTAAAACGAAGCCCCTGTTCCGTATGTGGAACAATTAAAAGATACTTGTTTAACAAAGTAGCTTACGACAATGGATTTTCAGTTATTGCAACAGGCCATAATTTAGATGACGAAGTAGCAACACTTTTAGGCAATATTTTGAATTGGGGAGAAAGCTATCTTGCAAGACAGGGACCAGTTTTACCTCAAACTCATCCGAAACTTATAAAAAAAGTAAAGCCTCTTTATACTTTAACAGAAAAAGAAAACATGTATTACGTACTTTTAAACAAAATTGAATTTTTACATGAAGAGTGTCCTTATTCAGTTGGAGCTCGTTCAATTCTTTATAAAGAATTGCTAAATGAACTGGAAGAAAAAAGTCCTGGCACAAAACAGCGTTTTTTGATTGGCTTCCTTGAAAAGGGCAAAAAACATTTTAAAGAGGTAGAAAATATTGAATTGAAGGAATGCAAAACTTGTGGCCATGTCACAACAACGGAAGAATGTTCTTTTTGCAGACTTACAAAAGTTTCTAATACCGTTGGCTAGTGTAGAGATTGTACCTAAGGCTGGTAGTATAAAAAATTTTTAAAACCAGCCTTTTTCTTACACAAAAGTCAACATTTAAAATTACAAACAAAGTAAGGAGAGTGAAAAATGCATGAATCTTTTTGATGTAATGCTTAAAAATTATTTTGATGAAAAGATGCTTGACAAGCTTTCAAGAGTAAAAATTCTTCTCATTGGCTGTGGTGGACTTGGTTCAAATGTTGCAGTAATGCTTATAAGAAGTGGCATTAAAAACCTCACAATAGTTGATTTTGATGAGGTAGACATCTTAAATCTCAACCGACAAAATTACTTTTTACACCATGTAGGAGAAAAAAAGGTATTAGCCCTTAAAGATACTCTCTTTAAAATCAACCCCCACGCAAACATAGCAGCCAAAAATATAAAAATTGATGAGTCAAATTTAGATGAGTTAATCCCTCAACATGATATAGTTGTGGAAGCTGTTGACAATGAATTTACCAAAACGCTGATTTTTAAAAAAGCCCAAAAACATAATAAAAAAGTGGTTTTGGCTTCAGGTGTCGCAGGATTTGGTGATTGCGAAAATATTAAAATAAAACGGGGTAAAAACTTTTCAATTGTGGGTGATTTTGTTACATCGATTAATGAAAAGAAACCTTTGGCACCCAAAGTCATGGCAGTCGCCGCAATACAAGCAGATGAAGTATTAAGGATGATAAACGAGCTGGAGTAAAAATGATAATATAATTATTTTTTTTCAAGTATTTTTTTCTTTCAAGATATTCCTCTTCGCTTATTTCCCCTCTTGCATATCTTTCTTTTAAAATTTCTATCGCATCCCTCTCTTTGTTTCTATTTTTTGTGCCTCGAAATAATGATATAATAAAGTATATTGCAGCTGTGAGCTTAAATAGCTCTTCTTCTTTAGGTATATCATATACCTTTGCAGTAAAATCACCTTTTTCAAGCTTTTTAGCAACTTCCGTAATATTAACTAACGGTCTTGTAATATAATTTGACACATAAATACTTATAATCAATGCTATAAAAATAGCTATCACCGTTGCTATAACATTATATCTGCTAATGTCATATAAAAACTTAAAATCCAAGTCACTCATCATCATCGGCTCATAATAAATTATATCCACATATCCCACTGTTTTTTTCATCTACAATGATGGGAAGAGTTTTTTCAGAAATATTTTTCTTATTCCATTTTCCCATCATATTCATCATATATGACATTGAAGAAAAATCCCATATAATCTTGCCATCTTTATCTCTAAGTCTTAATCCATATCCTTCCATCATAGCTGCATGACCAATTAGAATAAAAAAAGAAAATAAAGAACTATACCCTTTGTTGAAAAGCTACAAAAGCAGTAGTTGGAGAAGCCAGTGAAGTCTTAATTTTATCGTTAAAAAATTATTTTAGAAGTTCTTGTCAAAAATAAGAATTGACATTATAATGGAATCGTAATCAATATAAAATTGTAATGTGTATTAAGGAGGAAAAATAAAATGGATGCCAAAGAGATAGTATTAAAAACTTTAAGAGAATCTTCAAAGCCTCTGCGTCCTAGTGATATTGTAGAAAAATCCGGCCTTGACAAAAAAGAAGTTGAAAAGGCTATTAAAGAATTAAAAAAAGAAGATTTAATAATGTCTCCTAAAAGATGCTATTACTCTGCAAAATAATTTGTAAAAAAAGAGAGTGCAGGTTTTACACTCTCTGATTTTTTATTACCTTTTTCTATAGCCAAAACTTTTTGAAACTACTCTTCCAATACTATTTATTCTGGCAGTTATACAAAAGCAATGAGTCGGAGTATCAGCAACACAATTTTCCTCGGATAGAATGCATACAATTTTCTGTATTCTCCCTCTGTCATATTGGGTAGACTCCTCACAAAATTCACCCGCCCTAATGTTCATTACTGCTTTTTCTAATTATGATTTTATTTTAAGATATCACAATCTCAGCAGATTTTCAACAGTTTAACAACTCTTTATAAGGCCTTTTAGATACAAAAATTCATAAAAATTATTTAAATTTGTGATATACGTTACAGTAAAATTTTCAATACAGGGTAAAATATAATCAGGTATGTTAGAGAAAAGGAGGTATTTCCCATGAGTGAACTTATTAATAATAGGGAATACAGAAGGAAACTTTTAAAAGAAGTTATAAAAGAACTTCATAGGGGTAAAAGCGTTGCGGAAGTTAAGGAAAAATTTAAAGATGTCATAAATGGAATAACTTCTACAGAATTGCCAGCAATAGAACAAGAACTAATAAACGAGGGACTAGACGTAAAAGAAGTACAGAGGCTATGTGATGTCCATGCTGAAGTGTTTAGAGATTCATTAGAACAACTAAAAAAGCCCGAAACAATTCCGGGGCATCCAGTGCACACCTTTAAAGAAGAAAATAGAGCAATAGAAAAGCACATTAATGAAAATATAAAACCTACTCTTGAAAAGTTGAAAAACAGCGGAAGTTTTGAAGACGCTCAAAAGCTTTTAGAGCATATTAATCTTTTAATGGACATAGACAAGCATTATTCGAGAAAAGAAAACCTGCTTTTTCCGTACCTTGAAAAATACGGTATAACGGGACCTCCCTCTGTCATGTGGGGTGTTGATGATGAAATAAGGAAAATGCTCAAAGACTTGAGAACAAGCCTTATTAATTACGATAATTCGAAAAAAGAAGAAATATTACAACATGCCAATGCTACATTAAACAAAATATTAGACATGATTTTTAAAGAAGAAAATATACTTTTGCCTATGGCATTAGACACCTTCACAGAAGATGAATGGATAAGTATAATGGAAGAAAGTGATGAAATAGGATATTGCCTTATTGAACCAGAGATAAAATGGCACCCAGAACGTGTCAATGTTGAAAAAAAAGAAAAATTTAGTAATAAAGCATTCCTTGGTTATATAAAATTTGACACAGGTATTTTAAAACCAGAAGAAATAAGTGCCATATTTGATAATCTCCCTTTTGACATAACCTTTGTAGACAAAGATGACATAGTAAAATATTTTTCCAACACAAAAGACAGAATATTTGCAAGGACAAAATCCGTCATTGGCAGAAAAGTTCAATATTGTCACCCACCTACAAGTGTCCATATTGTTGAACAGCTGCTTCAGGACTTCAAGTCAGGCAAAAAAGTCATGAAGACTTCTGGATAAAGTTGGGTGACAAATATGTATTTATAAGATATTTTGCTTTAAGGGACAAAAATGGTGAATATATAGGTACTTTAGATGTAACACAGGATATCGCTCCTATAAAAGCAATAGAAGGAGAAAAGAGGCTTATGTCTTAATAAATTTTAAAGGGGTCAGCTTTAAAAACTGTCCCCTTTATTTTCTCTACTCAAAAATTACTTTGCACTCTTTAAAGCCTCTGTAGCTAATTCTTTAAAAGTTTTCGAAGTTTCTGTAGCCCCTGTTACTGTATCTACTTTAGCAGGATCTTGCTTTTCTATTAGTTGTTGCTCTAACTTTTCATCTGCTTCTTTTGGAGTAATATTAGTTTTTTCTTTCATCTTTTCGGCATATTGTTGATCATTTCTCTTAAATTGCCCATCTTTGTTAACTTCATTATAGGTTACAGATGCTATTTTGCCATCCTTTACAGTTATTTCTATTTGTCCCTTCCAGCCATGACTGTCAAAATTAGGCTGTTCTGCTTTGTAAGTACCATCTTTGTAACCACCGCTTGCTGTTTTTGAAGAACAGCCACTCAGTACAAACAAAGCAAACACCCCTACCAACATAAGAACCAAAATCCTTTTCATACAATTACACCTCTCCTCAATATAAATTTTTATTTAAGAATATTATACCATTACGTTAAAATAATATCAAGATATATAAATTAAAAACGTTTCCTTTACAAAAAACTCCATCAATTTGTCTCACTAAAATTTTGTTTTGGACAGCAATGAAGCTAAAATCATCATAATTCCTGTAATTTGATATATCTTCACAGTATTAGCATTCGCTTTTACTAACTGTGGTATATTGTCATAATATTTACGAGCAATATTTACAGATTGTACTGCTAATGGAATTGTTATAAAAGATAATAACCATAGTAAGTTTTTGGTAACAACAGCTATTACAATGAAAGAGAGATATGCTGCTCCATAAAGGGCTGCATATACCTTTACTCCTTTTTCTTTGCCTATCCTTACTAATAAATTGTATTTATGGCCTTTAAGGTCAGCCTCATAATCGGGATATTGATTTATCCAAAGAACATTGGTTATTAAAAAACCTATAGGCAAGGAAATCAGTAAAACATCTATACTTACGCGATGTGTCATCACCAAATACATTCCCATCACTATTAAAGGTCCAAATGTCACTCCCACAGCTATTTCTCCAAGTCCATTATAACTAAATTTAAAGGGAGGTAAACTATAAAAAATTGACATCAAAACTCCTAATAATCCTACAATTAACACCAAAGGTTCCCTAAAGATTACAATAACCAATCCTATGATACAAGCGGCAAGCATTGTTATAATTGCAATAAGTATTGTCTCTTCAACTGTGAGTTTACCTTCGACTATGGTCTTTTTTCCACCGCTAAAAGGAGTCCTTTTATCTGGAGTTACAAAAGTGTCTACTCCAGACTTATAATCAATAAATTCATTAACTGCATTTTTGCCAATTTCAATAAAATAAATACCTATCAAAGATATAACAAACCATAAAAAGTTAAATTCTCCAGTTTTGCCATATGCATAGGCAGCTGCAACAAACATAGGTACAGTAGATGCTACCCATATCTTAGGATCTGCCAATTGCCAAAATCCCTTCCAAGCCCTCAAAAATTCTGATTTGTTCATAAAATTTCTCCCCTCCAAAGCCAAAATTATCTAGTCATTAAACTATACTCAGGGTCAGTAATTTTGAAATTGCCTTTTAATCCGGAAGTTATATATACTTTTTTGTCATCTGTGACAAAAATAGCTTGTACTCCTGGTAAACTTTCTGCAAGTTTTAAACCTTCTTCTAATCCCATAACAAAAATTTTTGAAAGCGCATCGCCATCAATAGAAGTGTCTGTTATTATTGTCACACTGTAGAGATGGTTATCTGCAGGATACCCTGTAAAAGGATTCAATATATGATGATATAATTTTCCATCTTTTTCAAAATACCTTTCATATACTCCAGAAGTAACAACAGCTTTATTGGAAACCTCTACTATGCCCAAATACTCACCTCTTGGTTTAAAAGGAGTTTGAATACCTATACGCCAGTTACTGCCATCTGGTTTTGTTCCTATTGTAAGGACATCACCTCCTAAATTTATTATGGCATGTTTTACACCTTCTTTTTTTAAAACTTGTGCAACTTTATCTGCCGCATATCCTTTGGCAATACCTCCTAAATCTATGCTCATACCTTTGTTTTTTAACATAATAGTCATATTTTTTTCATCCAGTATTATATTTTTATAACTTACAAGAGGAAGTTTAGCTTTTATTTCTTCAGGTGAAGGTACTCTGGCTTTATCGGTGCCTATATTCCAAAGTTTTACTATAGGTCCTACTGTAATATCAAAATACCCCTTTTCAACATCAGAAAAATGTACCGCTTTTTTTATCACATAAAAGGTGTCAGGTGAAACCTTAACAGGTCTAACACCTGCATTCTCATTAATTTGATTCACTTCACTGCCTTTGATGGCAACACTCATCTTGTCCTCTACATCTCTTATAGCTTTAAATCCATCATCTAATACTTTTTTCGGAGCTTTATCGTATATGGTTATTGTGCAATAAGTATCTAAAGCAAATTGGGTATCAGATATAGGCTGTGAATTTTTATTTGAACATCCAGATAGTATAATGGCGGCATTAAATATTAGAAAAAAAATTACAAAAGAAGTTATGGATTTTTTCATATAATCTCCTCCAAAAATAGCTTTACATATTTTTTAATAATTCCTATATAAAAGCTTACTCGTAACTTCAATTAAAATTTGTTTAGGTGGAGAGTCTTTCAACATAGATATTTTATCAAAGGCTTTTTTAGTATATTTTTCTGCCAGCATTTTTGACCGGTCTACACCACCATTTTCCTGAACGAATTCAACTATGCGTTTTATGTCTTCCTCACAATAACTCTCTTTTTTAAGTAATGCTATCATTTTTTCGTCTTTATTCTTTTCTAAAGAATATATTAAAGGCAGTGTAAAAACTCCTTGTCTTATATCATTGCACAAAGGTTTGCCAACCACATTTTCTTCTCCAGTATAGTCCAGAACATCGTCTATAATTTGAAAAGCCATGCCAATATTGTATCCTATACTTCCCAATATTTTAGCCAACTTTTCTCCACAGTTGCTTTCATAAGCTCCCACGTAAAAACTTAAGGCAAAAAGTGCAGCAGTTTTTGCAGCTATCCGCTTCAAATAATCATTTATTGTGATATCTATATTGTATCGGCTTTCAAATTGTCCAATTTCACCTTTGCATATTCTAGACACCACTTTTGACACTTTCTTAAGATTTTCAATAGTAATGTTATCGGATAAAAGCAAAAAGCATTCAGAAAAAAGAAAATCCCCTATAAATACCGCATAATTTTTCCCATATTCTGCTTGGATAGTAGGTTTACTGCGTCTTATTAAAGCATTGTCAATTATATCATCGTGTACTAAAGTTGCCATGTGGAGCATCTCAACAGCAGCAGCTAAAGGTAATATCCTTTTTCTATCGTATTCTCCAAATTTCCCAGACAAGATTACAAAAGCAGGCCTAAGCATCTTTCCGCTGTTACGAATCATATCTAACAATATATTTCTAATTGACCTATTGGAGTTTTTTATACGTTTTTCCATTATTTTTATAACTTCATCAAGCTCATTTTTTATTTCTAAATTATTATTCCAAAACTTATCCATCTGACCACCTTAATCAATGTAAATTTAGATTTTTTAATTTCTTCCAATGCTTTAGAATAAATTTTGAAGACAATCCCACAAAAATGCCAGTCCCAACTCCAGCTATCATTAATACAGGTATATAAACCATTATATTGATATTTTGCACTATAAGAGAAGCTACCAGCATCTGACCAATGTTGTGAAATACAGCACCTATAACACTGACCCCAACTTCAGTTATATTTTCTTTGCCTACTTTTTTTGCGAAAAACATGGCAAAAAGGCTTAATAAACCTCCGCCTATGCTATAAAAAAAGGAAGATGGCGAGGAAGCAAAAAATGTTGCTAGCAATATCCTTACAGCAAGCACAATAAATGTATCAAAAAAGCCAAACAAATACAAAGATACGACTGTGATTATGTTAGCAAGTCCTAACTTAGCACCGGGAGCAATAAAAGGGACAGGTAATATTCCTTCTATAATGTATAAGACTAAAGAATTAGCAACTAATATAGCCAGAAAAACCATTCTCTGAGTCTTTGACATAGTTGTATGCTCAATAGACGACTTGGTCAACTTTGTCATTTTTAACACCCCGTATTTCTACAACTATCCTAAACGGCAAACATATTATACTTTGCCCCGGTTTATCAATAAATCCTTCTTTTATACAAATTTTATCTGGGCACTCAGCGTAAATAACCTTTACCCCACCATCTTCAACCAGCAATACATCTTTCCCATATTTTGTAACTATAGGTATCTCTTCTCGATAATTAACATCATCTAAGGACACCTCTTTATATATCTTACCGTCTACCATTATTGCCGCATATTTGTGGGGATAATGTTGGGTTGTTGATACTTTGTAAAATATCAACAACCCGATAGACAAAATCGCCACAAAAAGTACTATGAGGATATCACCTTTTTTCACTATAAATAACCCTCTTTCATATTACATCAGCTAACATAAAGATACGTTCTTCTGGCAAAAGAAGTCTTTTTCCACCAATTTTTTATCCACGGTATCACATAATAATCCAGTCCAAAAGCTCTCCCCGCTCCTCCCATAAGAGCTATAGCTGAAAAAATATACCACAATATAGACTTATCTGCCATCGCAGATAATATGAAGTTCAGTGCCAAGAATATAGAACCAGCTGATGCTAAGGCGGTAAACAAACCTGCTATTAAAGCCAGACCTATCGCTACTTCTGCAAGCACTACCATTGCTTGGAATAAGAAGGCATGTGGTGCTACAAAAGTATCCATAAACCATTTGTAGAAAGCTGGAGGCTCTTTTAACAATGGCTGCAAGGCCTGCGCTGCAGTTGCAGCTTCGCCAGCTTTAGCTGTAGCACCGGATACATCAGAGGTAGTTATAATAAATATTTTTGAAGGGTCAAGCCATCCTTGCTGTATCTTATTTATGCCTTCTATAAGCCACAATGCACCCACATATATTCTTAAAAGAACAAGCCAAAAGATAGGAATATGCGCGGCAATATGTCCTCCCAATATTGAGCGATTGCTTTTAACTTCAAAGAACTCATGGTAAATGTATGATAACACGGCATCAACGCCTGCTACTCCAAAAAGGTAATGCATATTTACAAGGTGCTTCATAGCCATTGCTAAAAAGCCTGTCAAAGACACACCCATAAGTTCTGCTACTGCATATCTACTTCCTATAGAAACCATAAAACCATGGTATCTAGGTTTAAAAGGCTTTTTTTCTTCTCCTTTTATATCAGCCACTATATTGTGTACTGCAGTTTCAGCTGACTGTAGTGCTGTCTCTACAACTTGAGGAATAGGTTTTCCATCTAACTCATAGTATGCTAAATCGCCTATTACATAGATATTTTCTTTGCCTACTGCTTGCATGTATTCATTTGTCTGGACTCTACATCTTCTACCTAACTCTAAGCCAAAATTCTCAACGCATTTGTTACCTTGAACTCCACAGGTCCATATAAGCGTTTTTGTTTCAATCTTTCTTTCATCTTTTAAAACTATATAATCCTTTGCTACTTCCACTATAGGAGCATTAGTCAAAACTTCTACTCCTTTTCTGTTCAAAAACTTTTGAGCTTTGGCAGCTAATCTTGCATTTAAGTTGGGAAGTATGGTATTCAGCGCTTCTACCACCATAATTTTAACATCATTGCGATCTAAATGATATTTGTCACACAAGCTTTTTGTCCATTCCATTAATTCGCCTGCAGTTTCAATTCCCGTAAACCCTGCGCCAGCTACCACAAAGGTAAGCATTTTTCTTTTCTTTTCTGCATTACTTTCAACACTCGCTTTTCTAAACATCTCCTCAATATGTTCCCTTGTCTTAATAGCAGCTTCTAACGTTCCTACCGTAAACCCATACTCAAACACACCGGGTATGCCAAAATCACATGGTTCACTTCCAATCCCTAAAATCAAATAATCATAGTTATACTCCCCATCTTTTCCAATTACGCTTTGCTTTTCATAATCAATCTTTTCCACTTCATCTGTTATGACTTTTACTTTTTTGTTTGCGAAAATTTTGTGTAAGTACACACGAACGCTATCAGGTTCTATTCTGGAACCAGCCACTTCATGTAAATCTGTTAACAATGTATGATAGGGTTTTTTGTCAATAAGAGTTATTTCTACAGTGCTATCATTTTTAAATTTTTTGTTTAATAGTTTGGCGGCGTGTACGCCCCCATACCCGGCCCCAATGATAACAATTCTTTTATGACTACTCATAAAAAACACCTCTTATTTGATATAATTATAACAGTATTCCTTACATAAATTTTACTATATAAATTACGCTTTGTCTATAGTTTAACAACGAAAACCTTATCTTATATTTTTTAAAAAAATTCATGGGGATATACCTTATCAAAAAAGCATACCCCCGTACTGTATTTCCGCGATTTCGTTAAGTTTCCATAAGCAGAGTCATCGTTTTAAAAATGCCTAAATTTAAACAAACAACGAACCGTTTATTGCTGTCCTTGCGCAAGTGGAGCAGGTAATACAAATGTCCTTTGAGCCAATTCAGCATTCAGCATGAATATAGGCTGTATGTTATCTCCTATAAGCTCTAACTTGTCAACAAGCCTCTGGAAGCTCTCTTCTTCTTCTACCTGCTCATTAACAAACCACTGCAAAAATGCATTTGTGGCATGGTCTTTATCCTCAATTGCTATATCAACAAGCTTGTAAATCCTTTCAGTTACAGTTTTTTCATGACTCAAAGCCTTTTTAAAAAGGTCTAAAATACTTTCAAAGTTTCCCTCTGGTTTTTCTATCGGGTACAGAGTCACTTTCCCACCCATGCGATATATGTACTCGTAAAAAATTCTCGCATGTGCAAGTTCTTCTTGTGTCTGAACCTTGAAGAAATTAGCAAAACCTTCTAAGTTTTTCTCTTGAAAATAATTTTCCATTGCTACATATAGATATGCAGAATAAATTTCGTAATTCAACTGTTTATTTAATCCTTCCAACATTTTGTTGCTTAACATACAAAACCCACCTTTCAATCTAGAACTTCCTTATATTTCTATTGTACACTTTTAAAAGCCAAAAAACAAGTAAAAATAAGACAAACCAGTATTTTAAGAATTTCCTTAAATCTTTCCTTGGTTTTCTACTAATTTCTTTTTCTCTTTTACTTTCTCTTCATCGGCAAGATAATAATGCCTTATAGGCTTTAAATCATCATCAAGCTCATAAACTAAGGGAATTCCTGTAGGGATGTTTAGCTCCATTATCTCCTCATTTGAAAGATTGTCAAGGTATTTTATCAGCCCTCTTAAACTGTTTCCATGGGCAACTATGAGGACTTTTTTACCGGATTTTATCGTCGGCGCAATTGTTGATTTCCAATACGGAATAACCCTATTAATTGTGTCAATCAAGTTTTCAGTGAGGGGAATTTCATCTTCAGAAAGGTCAGCATATCTGGGGTCAAAACCGGGGTATCTTGGGTCATCTTTTGTCAATGCAGGAGGCCTTACATCAGCAGACCTTCTCCATATTTTTACCTGCTCTTCTCCGTATTTCTTGGCAGTCTCAGCTTTATTGAGCCCTTGAAGTGCTCCGTAATGTCTTTCATTGAGCCTCCATGATTTGTAAACCGGTATCCACATCCTGTCCAATTCATCAAGAACAATCCACAAAGTCCTTATAGCCCTTTTAAGTACAGAAGTAAAAGCACAATCAAAAGTGTATCCTTCTGCCTTTAAAGTCTTGCCACTCTCTCTTGCCTCTTCAATACCTCTCGGTGACAGATCCACATCCGTCCAGCCAGTAAATCTATTTTCCATATTCCACAGGCTTTCTCCATGCCGCAGTAAAACAACCTTATGCATACTTTTTCCCACCTTTCACATATTATATATCAAAAATTTATACAAAGATTTTCTGTCTTTTCATACTCTATCCTGTTTTCTTAATTATATCTCACTTAAAACTTAAATACAATAGTATTGATAATTATTCTTATTTAAGATTTATATGTATCCGAAAATCTATATTTATAAAATACTATTTATTTACGCAATTTTTTGCAAAATAATGGGTATTGCCAGATTATTTTACTTTGACAATGCCATCTCCCGGTTTATCAACCATTATAACAAGCAAATAGATTTATTTAAATTATAGTTTTGATTCTAGTGTAAAAAGCCTCTTTTCTTTATGAAGAAGTATAAATATAAAATAGATTGAATAAATAAACATAAAAATATAGGTAGTACAAATTTTCATAGAATTATGTTAGAATCAAAGAAGCAAAAATTACAACAAATGGGGTGTTGCACTTGTTTAGAGAAAACAGCGACCATTTTCAACAATCTTTATTTGAAAGTGTTAACTTCATGGATTCAAGGATAAAGGCTAAACTAGAAAAATCATGGGCACCCATATTCTATAAATACGTGTTCTGCAACATCGATGAAAAACCCTTTTCAGTCTTATACAGTGATACAGGAAGGCCTAACTTCCCGGTTAACATACTCCTTTCCCTGGAATACATAAAACACCTTAAAAACTACTCTGATGATGAACTTATTGAAAACTTTAACTTCAATTACCTGATAAATTACGCTGTAGGAATAAGGACATTAGGAGGCATGAACCTTTCAGAGAAAACCTTGTATGACTTTAGATCAAGGATATACCAATACCTCATAAAACATCCTGAACAAGAGGACTTGATATTCGGGCAATTTCTAAATCTTACCAGTATTTTTGCCAAAGAAGCAGGCATATCCATGAAAGAACAGCGCATGGACTCCACCATGTTCATGTCAAACATCAAAAAAGCAGGAAGAATCGCCCTTGCCTTTGATGTACTTTACAGGGCAGTAAAATCCATCCCTGAAGATAGACTTTCAGAGAACCTGAAAGAAGTCCTCAACCCTAAATTCAAGACAGAAGTGATACATAAAACCAAGCCTTCAGAAAGCGAAAGCAGGCTCGAAATACTCTTGAATCTGTGCCAAGAAGCAAAGGAAACAATCGAAAACATTCCCGGACTTGAAAAATCCGATGCATATAAAATCCTCGCAAGATTCCTGTCAGAACAGGCGTACTACGACGAAAAAACCAAGAGGCTCAAGGCCAAAGACAGCAAAAGCATACCCAGCGATTCCCTTCAGTCAGCATACGATGAGGATGCTACTTATCGCAAGAAGGGGAACAAAGCTGAAAGCGGATACGTTTTAAACCTCAGCGAAACCTGTTCAAAAGAAAATCCCTTCCAGCTCATAACAGACTATACGGTAGAAAAGAACATAAAAAGCGATGTAGAACTTTTAAAAGAAAGACTACCTATTGTAAAACAAAATACTGAATGCCAAGAAGTCTATGTAGACGGTGGTTATTACTCCGAAGAAGTAGTGCAAATTGCAAAAGAAAACGGTGTGGAACTCCACTTTACCGACTTAAGCGGCAGGAAGCCTATTTCTAGGATATCAGTGACCGAATATGAAATAGATGAAGAAACGAAAGTGATAACGAAGTGCCCAAGGGGAATAATACCCATCCATGCCGGTGTTAAGAAGGGGCAGACGGTGGCCCATTTTCCAAAAGAAGCCTGTGCAATGTGTGAATTGAAAAATCAATGTTACTGCAAAGAACAGAAAAAAGATTACGTGGTGAGGATAAATCTAAAATCGATAGAAGCAGCCAAACAACGGGAAAAGATAGAATGTAGGTGTGAGGAAGACAAGAGCAAAAGAGCTGCAATAGAAGGTACCAATTCAGCCTTGAAGAGGGGTCATGGTCTTTCGAAGCTTCGAGTAAGGGGACTTGTAAAATGTAGAGTAAACGTAGGCTTAAAGGTATTGGCCCAGAACTTTAAGCGTTTTGCAAGATACATGTTGGAGCGAGCTAAAAAAGCTATTCCAAAGGTCCGAGGGGGAAGTGTGCCCATATTGGCCCAATAAATGGTAATAACGTATTATAAAGGTAAATATAAGCTTTTCTTGGCGGACTTTAAACTGGATTTTTGTTATCATAGGTGCAAATTACCACAATTTACCTAAATAAATTTGTCAAAGTACAGAAAAGCAGATTCTAAAATTGAGTTTCTACACTAGAATCTAGTTTTATTTCAAATTCAATTTCATGCAATATCGGTATATTATCATATCCATATAAAGGAATTTCGGGTTTTATCTTTCGTGCTTCCTGAACTGCATTTACATAAAGTGCAACCATATTGAATCCTCTTTTTTGGTAAAAACGAATCGCTCTTATATTATCATTGGTTGTAATAAGCCAAATTCTTTTACATTCTTGCTCCTTTGCTTTATGTATTACACGCTCTAACAATTTACTACCGATACCTTGATTTTCAATTAAACTATCAAGGGATACTATTTCACATTCCTCATTATCAATATTATAGGTTATTAAACCTTTTATATCATTATTTACAATAGCCACATACCCTGGTAATTTGTCCATTGAATGAACTTTACCTTTTGAAACCATTATTGGCGAACCCCAATTGCGTATTATAAAATCTATTACTTTTTTCTTTAACTTTTCATCAATTGGCTTAATAACAAGCATGACATTTCACCTCTACTATCTTCTTGAATCTTTTCATCGGAAAATTATATCTTTTTTGCGCTATTAATTTCAACTGTTGCTTCCTTTCTCTCGCATTTTCACTATTACTAATTCTCAACACATAGTCTCTGCTTACTATACCCTATCCTGTTTTCTAAATTATATCTCAATTATTCTCCTGATTCCAACAATATTGATAATTATTCTTATTAGGTGAATTTATAATGAGAAAAGCCAATTTTAAGGAATGTATTGATAAAATTGATAAAATAAAATCAAAAAAAGAAATAATTTTTAAAAACATTTAAATTCTAAAGGAAAACGTCTTTTTTCTACATATCCATACCCTTTTTCAGCAGTATATTTTCTTCTAAAAGTTAATTCCTTTAATGCTGTAACTTTATTCTGATTCTGTATTCTCGACATATCTAAATAGGGGGGTTATATCTATATACTCCATTTTCAAGTAAGCTTTATACTGTGTATCGTAAAATCTCTCAATTGTATTTTTGATTAAATCCTTATCATCTTTAAGAATATAAGAACAACCAGATAGCAAATTAATTAAGACAAATAGAATAACTGCCAATTTGAAAAATTTTTCAAGCCAACTCATCTTTTCCCTCCCATCTCCTTCTTCCTTTTCCATTATAACTTCTTAAATGTTAAAATTTATTAAAAAACTATTAAGTTTTGATTACAAAATGGTTACAGTATAAATTTTTATTTTTATTTAAGAAATATAAAATTCCATTCTCCCTTGACTTAAAAGATTAAGTGTATTACAATACACATTAGGAGGTGTACGTGATGAGAACAAATATAGTCATAGATGAAAATCTCATCAAAGAAGCGTTAAAAATCTCAGGATTAAAAACTAAAAAAGAAGTTGTCAATTTGGCTTTAAAAGAATTTGTAGAAAATCGCAGAAGAAAAAATTTAATGGAGATAAAAGGAAAAATACAGTTTGATGAAAATTATGATTACAAAAAAATGAGGGAAGGCAAATGATTTTGGTAGATACATCTGTTCTAATATCTTTTCTGAAAGGCATAGAAAATGAAAAAGTAAAAAAATTTGAAGAAATAATACAGAATAATATCCCCTTTGGAATAAACAATTTTATCTATCAAGAATTATTACAAGGAGCAAAAACTGAAAATGAATTTAACTTAATTAAAGAATATTTAGGCACACAAAAATTCTATGACCTAAAATATGGCACCAAATCTTATGAAAACGCTGCAAAATTGTATTTCAAGTGTAAGAAAAAAGGAATCACTATTCGCAGCACCATAGATTTACTTATAGCAGAAACAGCCATTGAAAATAATTTATATTTGTTACACGATGATAAAGATTTTTCTTTAATTGCACAAGTTGATGAAAGATTAAAAGAGTATTGATAAGGGCTGTCTTTTTTATTGACAGCCCATTTTTCTTCAAACTATTGTTTATTACGCATCCAAGCATAAAAGCAAAAGACTTTAAATTACTCGCAAAAAGGTTTGTCAATAACCTGTTCCTAAATAAATTTAATAGCTTTCTCCAAAAATCTTTTTATACAAATCTTCACCATAGCTTGTTTGAAGTGGTTTGCCTTCGGTTATTTTAAAAGTACGCTTTCCGTCGTTTCGTCTTTCGGCTCGTAAAAAAATAACATTCTCCAGTTTTTTATTATAAAAACTATAGGCAAATTCAAACAAATGTGTCACAAAGAAAACTTTGATGCGTTTTTCAATCAATGCAGTAATTATTTGCCTTGCAATTTCCGAACCTTCTCTTTCATTTGTCGCAGCAAATGATTCATTAAACAGTACCATGGAATTTGGCTTTATATTGTCTACTATATCACTCATTCTGCTAAGCTCTTCATCAAGCTTTCCACTTTTCATGGTAGCATCTTCTTTCCGTTTATAGTGGGTAAAAATCCCATCACATATGTTAGCAGAAAAATACTCGGCTGGCACAAACATACCACATTGCATCATCAACTGAGCCAAACCTATGCTTCGCAAAAAGGTAGATTTACCCCCTTGGTTAGCACCTGTAATTATTGCCAGATCTTTATTATCAGCATTTAAATCGTTGCCCACGATTTTTTGTTTCATTGTCAAAGCCAAACAGACATCGTATAATCCTTTAAAAGAATGCCTACGTTCACTGGATGCTACCGGAATAGGAAAAGACACCGGCTCTCCAATTTGGGCAAGTTTCTCATATAAATTCAAACAGCCAATGTAAAAAGCCAATTCAGTCCGTAATATGTTAAAAAAACTGAGAATATGATCAGCAGACTGAGCAAGTGCATTTGCCACGAGGTTGATTCCTCTGTCTTTTAAGTCAGATAAAGCTCTTGCCCCGCTTTCATCGCGCTCACTTATATAAAAAGTATAAGCATTCGGTCTTTTTGAAAAAATCCTGTCTATTAGACTTTGTTTTTTATCCTCCTGTTTGCGAAGAATATAATTGACACCTTTATTGCCTTTACCCAACTCAGCACTGATCAAAATTCCATCGCGAAATTCCAGTTCTTTTAAATGATTTTGGATACTTTCAAAATATTCATCATCAAGTTCTTTTTTGAGCATTGTAAAAAACCTTTTAAAACCATATGATTCGAATTTATCAGCATGTTGGTCGGCAATACTCTTTAGTTTTTTCAGCATTTCCATAAACATATGCAATACATCCATTGAGCTATGAAGTATAGCTGCAGGGTACCTGGTGAAAATGCTAAAATAATACTTTTTCTCGTTTTCAATTGCTTCTACTGCTATATTATAGATATTCCTAACAATGGAAGAATTTTTTAGAGAATCCTTCAGAACATCTTGGCGATATAATATTGTATCCAGATCACTATACACGCTGGATAAAACAGATTTTTTGGCTACTTCAAATAAAAAATTATCACCAAGGGACATAGCATTGAACAAAGTGTTTAATTCTAAATCCTGTATCAATGCTTCTTCGTTCGAGGGCAATTTTTGTTGCAGGTCAAAATCATGATCTCTATACATAAGTAAAACTTTCATGATTTTATCCTCTCCTTTAAGCAATTATACGTTAGCCTGTATTTTTCAGCAATTGATATGGCGTATGAAAGCCCATCAGGAGGTCTTCTAACAATTTTATATGTGCGCAATGCCGGATTCTCAGGAACTACCGTACTGACCATACTTACAATTTTTTCGCTTAAGAATGCCAATTCATCTATAAATGTTACCCAGACGCACAGCACATCTAATTGTATTATTTTTTCCATTATCTTCTTACTTAAAAATAATGCGTCTTTTGCTGTGGTAGAGGTAAAAATTTCATTCATTATTATAATACTGTTTGATGTCGCATGAGCAAGAATATTGTGAATTCTAAACAATTCATCTTCCAGTTTTCCACGAAGATCTTTAATATTTTCTTCCTTTTCAAAATGTGTAAATAGTTTATCAAAAAGAAAGAGTTGCGCTTCCTTTCCGGGAACAGGGCAGCCTATACTGGCCAAATAATGCAATTGTCCAAAAGTGCGTGCAAATGTTGTTTTGCCTCCCTGGTTCGGACCGGTAATTACAAATATACGCTCTTTACCTTTTAAATAAAAATCATTACAAACAACAGCCGAATTTTCGTTGATGAGTTTATAAGCCAGAGCTAAATCAAATCCTTCGTAATTATAAACTTCCTTGCATTTACTAGATATTTGTGGATAACAAAATTTTAGTCCAGCGCGCTTGAATAGTGCCATATATTCCAAATAAGCAATATAAAATTGTACTTCCCTATCAAAAGTAGCTATTGTCTCGTCTAAATAATCACTATTTTTCATACAATAATTATCAAGATTAGAAAATATATCATGATATAACTGAGCTACTAAATCCAATATTTTTGCTTCGACATGGTTCATATCTGGCCAATCAGAAAATTTGACTTTATAATCCTTTGCTGCTTCCTGTTTGAATTTTTCAAACGTTTTTTCTACTTCTATACTGTAATCAATTTCAGATTCATATTTACGAACCGTCACACGGTTACCTTTTATTAACAAGCAATATTTTACTGTAGACAAATCAGCTTTAAGTTTTTTCGTTTCACTCAGTAGCAGCTGAAAACGGTCAGAATTAATATAATCTATCAAATATTGACGAAATGCTAAAAAACCACGAGATTTTAACTCTACAGAAGACAAGTCTTCTACTAAATCAGTAATTGCATCACAGTAGATTTCTACAGCATCCAAAAACCATCTTTCTTTCTGGTATTTGTAGTAAAGTTTGTCTGCTTGAGCAAGGTGTTTGCGCATTTCTTGCATTTTTTCCGCAAATGATTTTATATCCTCAAGCAAAACTTCATTTTCAAGATCTTGCATTATTTCATGGCGATACTTGATAGTATCAATATCGTTTAAAGGAGTGTAAAAAAACAGTTTTAAATTATATTCTTCTTTGCCTCTTGTTATGACATCTATAATTTGATCAAGATTTAAGTCAACAAAAAAATCAGGCGCTTCGAATGTTTCTTTTTTTACTCCATCTTCGTTTTTTTCAAATAATATGCTATGGAAAGGCATAAGAAAGTACCTCCCTTTCAAAGTTGTAGGCAAATGCACTAAATACAAAAAAGCTGACAACCCCTACGTTTTTACCGTAGAAGCCATCAGCTGTTTATCAGCAGTTCGGATTTTCCAAAAGGGGGCTTCATCCCTTTTTGAATATTATATCACTTTTTTATGAAGCCTGCAAGAATATGTGAAAATTTACTTCAAAGCATAATGTTTATGTTTATTTGTTTAAAATAAAAAGATTTTTGTATTGTTTTATATCCAAATTTTGTAATACTGCTTATTATTCTATAAGTAAACTTAACAATATAAAATACTAGATATCATTATTTTGTAGTATAATGATAATATGAGAAAAATAAATATTCATTCATTTTATGTTTTGGGAGGGATCTTATTGAATAAAGGTAAAAGTATAACATTCAATACTTTAATACATTGGGAAGAATTTCGCAAGCGTATTATAGTTGAAGGCATTATAACAGGTTTCTTTGTTGGATTGATTATTGCTATTTTAAGATATATTCTTGAAAAAACAAATATTCTTGTAATAAGTGTATACAAAATTCTTCATACAAATCCTTACTTGTTAATTGGCTGGATAATTTTCCTTTCTCTAATAGGCTTATTATTGGGTATAATAGTGAAAAAAGAACCTATGATAAGCGGTAGCGGTATACCTCAAGTTGAAGGCATGATTATCGGTTATATAAAAGTTAACACGAAAATAGACTATCTAAAAGGAGAATTTTGAACATTGACAACTGCATAGGCTTAAACATCCAGCCAGAAAAAAGGTAATAAATATTAAACCAATGCTTTAAAAGCATCAGCTGGGAATTTTTGTAAAGTTATCTAATTATACTACTTAAATTTGGGACACTGTTACTTCTAAACCCAACTTGCGAGCTTCGTTAATAATCCGTTTAACGCGAATTATTTCCTGTTTCTTTCGCACTTCATCGAAAATTCTTTCATCATAGTCAGTGTTATTTTTAAGCATAGTATAAATGATAACTAATATTTTCCTGGCAAGTGCTACTACCGCTTTTTTTGTACCACGGCGCTGCTTTACTTTCCAATACCATGTGGCAAGATATGAATCCCTTATGCGGGTTATACTCCATGCTACTTCACACAGTATCCTCTTTATATAAGTGTTTCCTTTTGTTACTCGAGTGGACTTTTTTTTCCCGCACTTTCATTATTACCGGGACTTAATCCTGCCCATGAGCAAATGTGCTCTGCAGTCTTGAATTTATCCATATCTGTACCTATTTCAGCAATTATTGCAGCAGCTGCCGTTACATCTATGCCAGGTATTCCATCTAGCTGTTCAATCTGTCTCTTGTATTTTTCAATCTCAGCATTAATACTCTCTTCTATCTCATAAAGATGTTTATACGTTTCATCTAAATGATTGAGTAAAAGCTTTAAAAATTCTCTTTGATGCTTATTCATTCTACCATTAATTGATAGCTTTATGTCTTCTATTTTACTGCGTGCTCTCCCTCTTACATAATTTTCAACTTCTTTAGCTGTTATACTTCCATGCTCTGCTATATGGTCTATTATCGCTCTACCTGATACGCCAAATATATCTGTCAAAAAATTTGAAAGCTTAAATCCACAGCTTTGTAAATGCTTCTCTATACGATTTTTTTGAGAAGATATCTCTTCAATTATGCTTTTGCGATATCTCGTAAGGTTGCGTAATTCTCGAATTTCTTGCGGAGGAATAAAGCTTCCACTTAAAAGACCAGCTCTTAATAAAGTAGCAATCCATTCTGCATCTTTCATATCAGTTTTTTTACCGGGTACATTCTTCATATGTTTTGCATTAGCTACTATGATTGATATGTTACCATCAAAAGCACTTTCGAGTACGTTATATACGGGTTGCCAGTATATCCCTGTACTCTCCATGGCAACATGATGACAGTTTTCTGTTTCAAGCCATGTTTTTAATTCTTCAAGGTCTTTTAATAAAGTGGAAAATGTTCTTATCGTTTTTTCCGGCTTTTCATCATTGACAGAACCTTTAAGCAAACAAGCCACTATTGTTTCTTTGTGAACATCTAGTCCACAGCAAACTTCTAGTAAATCCTGCATTTTCTTCACTCCTGTTAAATTTATTACAGGGTTGATTACCTGAGAAAAATAAGAAACTTAACACCCGTGCTGTTCCCATATTGCCTTAATATGGGGCGACAATTGGTTGTGCTCAAAGGTAATCAAGTTAGGTTAATTCACGAGGTATTAATCCATCAGCATTAAATCAACCTTTGACCCTGTTAATTTTAGTTTACCAAAAAACTAGTTTCTTGCAACTTGAAAATTTATTTTCATCTATGGTTGTGCTTTGTTAAGCATGGAGGGTTAATTGGTTACGAGTTTTATTGTTAAAGCTCATAGGTACTATTTTAGCGATAGGTGCAGGACTTTCTTTAGGACGCGAAGGTCCATGTGTGCAAATTGGTTCTTCAATCGGACAAGGAATAAGTAGGTTGTTTGGTAGATTTAGAGTTGAAGAAAAATACCTTCTTACATGTGGAGCTAGTGCAGGGCTTGCAGCAGCTTTTAATGCACCACTTGCAGGAGTTATTTTTGCTCTTGAAGAACTGCATAAAAATTTCTCACCATTGGTACTTGTATCTAGTATGGTTTCATCACTTACATCAACTTTTGTAGCTGGTGAACTATTAGGAATCAAACCTATTTTTAATCTGAAAAATCTAGCAGTAATGCCGCTTAATAATTATCTTTATCTTATTTTACTTGGAATTATCGTTGGGTTATGTGGAATTGTATTTAATAAAACTCTTTTAAAAACTCAAGATATATATAACATGTTAAAAATAAAATCACATATGAAGCCAATAATACCTCTTATTATATCTGTTGCAGTTGGACTATGGATACCTATGGCACTTGGCGGCGGTGAAAGTCTTGTCGATACATTAAGTAAAGATAGTTTTAGTTTAAAATTTTTAATTTTGCTATTGATTGTTAAATTTTTATTTACTATGGTAAGCTATGGCTCAGGTGTACCAGGAGGTATTTTTATGCCTCTCCTTATAATAGGTTCACTGATTGGCAACATATACGGAACTGTAATAATTAACATAATGCATATAAACCCTATTTATATCAAAAATTTTATTGTATTTGCTATGGCAGGATATTTTGCTGCTATAGTTAGGGCACCGATAACAGGTAGTTTGCTCGTAACTGAAATGACCGGTTCATTTTCTCATTTGTTGGCCCTAAGCACTGTCTCTATAACGGCATACCTTTCATCAGATTTGTTCTCAAATATGCCGATTTATGAATCTTTGTTAGAACGTCTGCCAATAAAGAAAGGACAAAAATCTATTACCGCCAATAAAAAAAGAAAGACGATTTTCGAAATGCCTGTTTGTGTAGGCTCAAGTTTAGATGGCAAAAAATTAAAGGATATTAGTTTGCCCCAAAGTTGCTTACTTGTTGGCATAAAGAGGGGAACGCATGAATTAATACCAAAGGGAAATACGAAAATTCTAGCCGGCGATTATCTAGTAGTCCTTGCAGATGAAGATAAAGCTACAGAAATTAGAGAAATTTTGTTGAATATGACACAGAAGTGAACAAATCTTAAATAGACACGGGGACGGTTTCTTTGTCCGAGTCGGACAAATGAACCGTCCCCGTGTCTATTGGGAAAAAGGGAATCACCATTCGCAGCACTATAGATTTACTCATAGCACAAACAGCCATTGAAAACAATTTATATTTGTTGCACGATGATAAAGATTTTTCCTTAATTGCACAAGTTGATGAAAGATTAAAAGAGTACTAAAAAGAAGTCTGTATAAAAAAGTAGCAGCCTTTTTTATTATGTATTTATTGCACTGGAAGAACTTCAGCAGCACGTTCCAGTTCGTAACCTTCCGGAGTAACCATTCGAAAAAGCATTATTCGGCTCTTTGTTTCTTTATCCACCATTATCCCAGCATCACTATAGTTTATCCTCACCGTTTGGTAACCTTGAAGTTGAGGTTCAACTACCACCAACCATTCATCATCCAATCGGTAGATTTCTTTAACCTTATGAGATAATAGCCATAGTTCAAAAGAATGTGATGAATTAAAAGAACTGCCGACTGGTTTTTCCCAGTCTTCTGAAAATCCAATCATGTAATACAACCCTGCTCCTTCAGAAAGTCCTCCGGTATAAATGAAAAAGTTGCGTTGAGCACAACTAATAAGTTGTGTTATGTCACTATATTTTCCTCCCATAAAGGTACTATGCCAAGCTTTAGAGTAAATAGGTCGAATCCAGCTATCATCTTCGCTGGTAATTTCAAAAGGAACTTTACAACCAAGCGAACGGATATCTTGAATAGAATGAATCTTATTTTGTTCTAAGAACTGTTTAATTTGTTCTCTGTTCCAATCGTTCACTATTGTGTTAGGTTGTTCTGGCTCAATGGCATGTAACCTCTCCAACAGCTTTGAAGTTATTTTTACTGTATAACCTTCACTGCTCTGTTCCAACTGGACATCAGCACCTAATGCTTTAGCAATCCACTTTACAGGGACCATAGTTCTTCCGTTAATAATTTGCGGTGGAACGTCTGGTTTGATTTCTTGGCCGTTAACAATGATCTTAATATGATTAGAAATCTTAATATGATTAGATGCGAAAACACCTGCAGCAAAGGCTAGTATTAACATGACAACACCTGTAACTACTGACCACTTCTTCATCACTGGTAAAATCCCCCTGCTTGTATTTTTTATTTCATTATACCACTTTAAATGTTAAAATTTATTAAAAAATTATTAAGTTTTGTTTATAAAATGGTTACAGTGTAAATTGTTCCTTCCTTAGTATATAAAGTACATAGGTATACTTGTATCCTTCTATAAACAATCATATCCAACAAGATATAATCTTGTCCGAGAACCAAACTCCTTTTACAAACATCTATAAAGTGAGAAGGTCATCCGGATGACTCATCTCATCGCAAAATAGGAGGTGTAAGATTGGAAATCATACAAGAAGTAAAGAAAGCCAAGCAAGGAGACAAGTCTTCCTTTGCAAAACTCATATACCATTTTGAAAAAGACATGTATATAGTGGCAAAAAGCATATTGCAAGACGACAATGACTGTGCTGATGCCGTATCTGAAACTGTACTAAAAGCTTATGAGTCTATTTCTCAATTAAAGCATCCAAAGTATTTTAAAACATGGCTTATGAAAATTCTAGTTAACAATTGCTACCAAATAAAACGCCTCCAGAAAAGAGTAATAACAGTAGATGACTTCCCTGATATTCCTGTACCCCAGGAAGAATACAACAACACAGAATTGTATCAAGTGTTAAACAAATTAGAAGATGATTTAAAAGTAATAGTGGTAATGTATTATTTACAAGACATGTCAGTCAAAGAAATTTCTTAAATATTGGATACCCCAGAGGGTACTGTAAAATCGCGACTTTTTAGGGCTAGAAAAAAGCTAAAAGAAATATTAAATTTGGAGGGAGGTAATTTGTCCTATGAATAAAAAAATTGACAGACAAATACGTGACTTTTTGCAAAATAGAGACATTAAAGTGCCTGAATACTTCCATAAAAAAGTAGAAACTACATTAAATACAATAAAAGAAATGAAAGGAGACAACAAAGTGCCAAAAAATACTACTTCTAAGAAAATCACCTTAGGAGCACTTTTAAAAGTAGCTTCCCTTTTAATCGTAGCAATACTGACAGTAGGAATAATAGACCCTGCTATAGGGAAAAATATTCCTATAATCAATTCTGTATTTGAATATCTATCAAATAAAGGTATAGAAAAGGCTGAGTATCAAAAATACGCTGTAGGAATAGGGGCTTCGCAAATATCTAAAGGTGTTGAAGTGACACTGAATGAAGCAGCTTTTGATGGCTCTAGGTTAGTGGTAGGATATATAATAAAAGACAACCATATCCCAAAAAAAATAGAAAAAGATAAAATTTACATTGATAGCAGTGCTGAAACAACAATAAATAATGAAAATTTATCTGCTGGCAGTAACACTGTTTCAGGAATTTTAACTGATGACAATACTTTTATAGCATCAGGAAAATATGAACTTGTGAGAGGATATCTCGATAAAATCCCCTCTTCTATAGATGTAAAAATCAATATAAGAGAAATAACTTTTTATGAAGGAACAAATAGACACACTATTAAAGGCAAATGGAACTTTAGTTTTACGGTTCCTGCCTCCAGCGCTAAAGTTGACTTAAAAGTATTAGAACCGAAAATTGTAATCAAAGACAAATTAGGTGAAATCAAATTTAATAAAATAATTCTTTCACCCTTTTCCACCAGCATAGAAATTGAAGCTCCACAAGACCCTGTAGTAGGCTGGTATGAATATACTGACGAATATCAATATATGCAACCCAGCTTATGGACTGTGACTGACGACAAAGGCAATATCCTAAAGTGGGAAGCAGAGTATAATCTTTTTGATATAAATGGCAAAGTAGAAAAAGATAAAGCCTATCCCAGATTAATAAAATTCTCTCCTGTCAGCCCCGATACTGCATATATAAATATCAAATCCAGTAAATTTGAAGTAAAATTGCCTGTAAAATAACACTTAAATAGGGGGCCGGTTCTTTTTAAGAATGGCTCCCTCTATATTTTAAAACTCCCTATTTTTATAAAACTTAACAGATAATAAACATGAAACCGTCAGTATAATAAGCGCTAAAGCAGTTATAAACAACATTTTCACTGTATCTGATTGATTCATTATAAAAGATACAATATTTTGAAACCAATCATAATTTACAAGTTTTTCAAAAAGTCTTATAACATAAGATATGCCATAAGAAAATCCAAAAATCAAAATAATGTACATAATCCCAGAAAAACCATGTCCAAATTTAAACATTAAAGGAAGGTATATGCCATTTAGAAAACTCACCGCCAGTATGCCGTAAATTACAGCTTTAAAATTGATAGGATATACATAAATAGGAAAGCCTAGTACTTTTGTAGCTGCTGCAACTAACAAATAAATAGCTATGCCTATTGCTGAATAGACAAATATAGACAGGTATTTTGCCAATACAATTTCATGCCTTTTTAGAGGCAAACTATTTAACAAAATATCAGCTTTGTTTGTTTCATCAGCTGAGCTTGCAATTATCATTCCCATGTATGTCATACCTGCCATTATTCCTACCGCTGCGAAATTTCGGAAAGTCGGCACCCATACTATAAGAGAAGCAGCAGTAAGCAATAAAATTTTTTTGCTTATCAGTATATCTTTTAAAATCAAACTGAACATTTAAACTCCTCCTTTGTAAAATATAACATCACGTCTTCTAAAGTGGGTTTCTCAACAATGACAGTATCTTTTAAAAGCTTTCTTATTTTCTTTTTATCCTTCACTAATCCTTCAAATCCAAACTTATTTTCCTTGATTCCCACAAAATATTTTTTAATATTCTCATCCAAAATGTCTTTGCTCCCCTTGACAATCCCGTAATTTTCTATAATTTCATCTTTTGTGCTACTAAATATTATTTCACCTCTATTAATCAAAGTGATGTAATCAGCAATTTTATCCAAATCAGAGGTTATATGAGTTGAAAAGAAAATACTTTTGTTTTCATCCTGTATTAAAGAAGAAAAAATATCCAGAAGTTCATTTCTTATCAAAGGATCCAGCCCTGAAGTCGGCTCATCCATAATGAGAAGTTCAGCCCCATGGGACAACGCTATGGCAAGGGCAAATTTTATTTTCATTCCCCTGGATAAACTCTTTATTTTTCTTTTAGCTGGCAAATCAAATTCTTTTAAATACTTCATAAAAGCTTCCTCATCCCAGTTTTTATACAGGAGGGCTATAACTCTTTTCATTTCAGAAATAGTTAAGTCTCCATAAAAATAACTTTCTTCATATACAAACCCAATTCTTTCTTTTATTTCCTTTTCATGTTTTATATTATCTAACCCAAAAACTTTAATTTCCCCTCCATCTCTTTTTAGCAAATTCATAATAAGCTTAATAGTCGTACTTTTCCCTGCCCCATTAGGTCCAATGAAACCCATAATAAACCCTCTTGGCAGTGAAAAACTGATATCTTTTAATGTAAACCCTTTAAAACTTTTTCTTAAATTCCTAACTTCCAAAATTGGCTCCATCTTTTAGACCTCCTTATACAAAATCTCTAACATCTCTTTTATCTCTTCTAAGGATAAGTTTACTGCTTTTGCAGCTATAATCGCTTCTACTAATTTTTCTTCTACAATTTTTAGCCGTTTCTCACGCATTAATTCCTTGTTTTGCGCTGCTACGTAAGTACCCTTTCCCGGAATTGTAGTAATGAATCCTTCTTTTTCAAGTTCATCATAAGCTCTTTTCGTCGTAATTACGCTAATCTGCAGTTCTTTTGCTAAATTCCTAATAGAAGGAAGCAGTTCTCCCTCCTCCAACTCTCCTTTCAAAATTGCTTCTTTGATTTGTCTGACAATTTGCTCATATATAGGCTCATCCGCTGAATTTGAAATGATAATGTTCATCTATTACAACCATCCTCTTTATGTTATTACTGTATATGAACATTATATACAGTAATAACGTTTTTGTCAATATTTTATTGTGAAAACTTACCTCAGAGCGTGATACAGCAGCTATTAAAAATAAAATAGCATATTCTTTAAAAAGAGGAACATAATAAAACGCTCAAAAATCCTTAAAAGAGCAATATTAACCAGTTTGTTAATCTTACAATTTGACTTCTTTTTTGAATTGGTTTACAATCAAATTGATAAAAATTATATAAAAATGGGGGAAAAGTAAAATGAGATGGTCGTTAGAAAAGCTTTATACCTCCTTTGACAGCGAAGAATTTAAAAAAGACAACGAAAAGATACTTTCATCAATTGAACACATAAAAAAGTGGTGCGAGGAAAACCTCCAAACAGATGAAAATGCAAAAGAAAAGCTTGAGTACTACATAAAGTTTAAAAATGAACTGGGAGACCTTTTAGTAAAAGTGAGGGGCTTTTCTTTGCTCTCTTTAAGTGTAGATGTTAAAAATGAAAAAGCCCTCAAAGCAGTTGAAACCCTTGAAAATGTTACAACAATGCTGGCAGAGCCTGAAACAAAATTCAAAAGGTGGCTTTTAAACCTCAAAAACGTAGATGAAATAATAGAATCCTCTTCATACCTCAAATCTCATGAGTTTTACGTAAAAGAAACAATAAAGGAAGCCGAACACCTCCTATCAGAAAAAGAAGAAATAATACTGGCAAAAATGAAAAACACGGGTTCAGAAGCATGGGCAAAGTTACATGAGTTTTTAACCTCCACACTACTTGTAGATATAAACATAAATGGAGAAGAAAAAAAACTGCCTCTTTCAGTTGTCAGAAACATGGCTTATGACAAGGACCCTTACATAAGGAAGACTGCCTACTTTGCAGAGTTAAATTCCTACAAAAAGATAGAAGAAGCCTCAGCCGCCTGTCTAAACGGAATAAAAGGTGAAGTCCTCACTGCAACAGAATTGAGAAAATACTCTTCTCCCCTCGAAATGACGTTACAGCGCTCTCGTATGGATTTTGAAACCCTTGATGCAATGTTAAAAGCCATAGAAGAATATTTACCAGTATTTAGAAAGTATTTAAAAGAAAAAGCAAAGCTTTTAGGTCACAAAGAAGGACTTCCTTTCTATGACCTCTTTGCCCCTGTAGGAAAACTGGACAAAAAACTTACCTTTGAAGAGGCTAGAGAATTTATTGTAGAAAACTTCAAGTCTTTCAGTAAAGACCTTGCAGAATTTGCAGATAACGCTTTTAGAAATAATTGGATTGATGCAGAACCTAGAGAAGGCAAGAGAGGAGGAGCCTTTTGCTTTAACCTGCATCCAATAAAAGAAAGCAGAATTCTCGCAAACTATGATGGAAGTTTTTCTAATGTTTTGACATTAGCCCACGAATTAGGACATGGATACCACGGCCATCTACTGGCAGATGAAACATTAATAAACTCAAGGTACCCTATGCCCATAGCTGAAACTGCCTCTATCTTTAATGAGCACATAATAGTAAACTCCGCATTAAAAACGGCAACTAAAGAAGAAAAACTGTCAATTATAGAAAATTCTCTCCAGCGCTCCACTCAAACCATAGTCGATATTTACTCAAGATTTTTATTTGAAGATGAACTCCTAAAAAGGCGAAAAGACCATTCCTTATCTGTGGAAGAACTAAAACAAATGATGATAGATGCTCAGAAAAAAACTTATGGAGATGGACTTGACCAAAATTATATGCACCCTTACATGTGGATAAATAAACCCCACTATTACGATGCTGACTTAAACTATTACAATTTCCCTTACGCTTTTGGTGAACTATTTGTAAAAGGCCTAATTTGCAAGTACAATCAAGAAGGAGAAAAATTCGTAGAGGAGTACAAAGAACTTTTATCCCAAACAGGCAAGAAAAATCTTTACGAATTAGGAAAAATCGTGGGATTTGACATACATTCTATCGATTTCTGGAGAAAATCTCTCGATGTCATAAAAGAAGAAATAGAACAATTTATTTCACTGATATGACCCCAAACCCAAACAAAAGGGATGGTTCCTTTTGTTTGGGTTCTGAACTGTCCCCTTTGTTTGGGGAGGTCTAAGTTTTTATATCTTTGGTGCACCTATAGTTTTTCTTTTCTTCAATATATTTTTAAGATCTATCGCCCCATATACATCTTTTTCTATTACATCGCTGAATTTTTTAAGTTCTTCAAGTGATAACTCTTCAATTGGTAAGTTTCGTTCTATCGCATATAAGACAACTTTGCCTGCAATTTCATGGGCGGTCCTAAAAGGAATACCTTTTTGTACAAGATAGTCTGCAAAATCTGTAGCATTCATGTAACCATATTTTGCAGCTTTTTCCATCTTCTCAGTCTTTACTTTAATTGTCTTTATCATTTCTGTAAAAACTCTTAAAGACATTTTTAAAGTGTCTATTCCATCAAACAAAGCCTCTTTATCCTCCTGCATGTCTTTGTTATATGCAAGAGGAAGTCCTTTCATCACAGTAAGTATTGTAATCAAATCGCCGTAAACCCTGCCGGTTTTGCCCCTTATTAATTCTGCTGCATCGGGGTTTTTCTTTTGTGGCATCATACTGCTTCCTGTTGAAAATCTGTCGTCCATCTCAATAAAATCAAATTCTTTGGTGGACCACAAAATTAATTCCTCACAGAATCTGCTCAAATGCATCATTGTTATAGAGGCAAAGCTTAAAAATTCTATTACAAAGTCTCTATCGCTTACACCATCCATGCTGTTTAAAGTTATATCATCGAACCCTAAAAGAGATGCCACGTATTTTCTATCAATATCAAAGGTGGTACCCGCAAGTGCACCAGAGCCTAAAGGCATTACATTGACTCTTTTCACCATATCCTCAAGCCTTGATAAATCTCTTTTAAACATTTCAACATAGGCAAGAAGATGATGGCCAAAAGTCACAGGCTGTGCCCTTTGCAAATGTGTATATCCCGGCATAATCGCTTCTTTATAAGTTTCAGCCATTTCTTTTAAGGTATCTATAAGTTTTATTAAATCCTCTTTTATTTTGTCTATCTCTTCTCTCAAATAAAGCCTTTCATCTGTCGCAACCTGGTCGTTTCGACTTCTTCCTGTGTGAAGTTTACGCCCTGTATCGCCTATTTTCTCAGTTAAAAGCCTTTCAACATAAGAATGAACATCTTCATCATTTGGTATCTCTCCTACATTGGTTTCATCAAGAATTTCCTTTAACCCTTTTTCTATTAAATTGAGCTCATCTTCTGTCAGCACTCCAGCTTTATAAAGTCCTTTTGCATGGGCAATTGAGCCTAATATGTCATGCTTTAAAAGCCTAATATCAAAAGAAATGGAGGAATTAAACTCCTCCATTAGTTTGTCCGTCTCGCTTTTAAACCTACCTCCCCACAGCTTCATCCATATCCTTCCTCTCCATTTCCATCAACGCCTTAATTTTTAAAGAAAGTCCAAAGAGATTTATGAATCCTTCTGCATCTTTTTGATTATAAACCTCATCTTTACCAAAAGTTACAAATTCTTCATTGTAAAGAGAATAAGGAGATTTTGCTCCTGCGTTTATGACATTTCCTTTATAAAGCTTCAGTCTTACAACACCCGTTACATTTTTTTGCGTTTCCTCCACAAAAGCGTCTAGCGCAGCTTTAAGTGGTGAAAACCACAAACCGTTGTAAACAAGGTCTGCATATTTTTGTGAAACCAAATCCTTAAACCTCATTGTTTCCTTATCAAGCACAAGATATTCAAGTTCTTTGTGAGCAGCGTGAAGCAGTGTCCCTGCAGGAGTTTCATAAACACCGCGAGATTTCATCCCTACAAGCCTATTTTCAACAATGTCGGCTATCCCCACACCGTTTCTTCCTGCAATTACGTTTAATTCTTCTATTAATTTGACAGGTTCTAAAGCTTTGCCGTTTACTTTCACAGGTATGCCCTTTTCAAATTCTATAACTACATATTCCGGCTTATCTGGGGCTTTGTCAGGTGGGGTGATTATATCGTAAAGGTCGCTTTTAGGCTCATTCCAGGGGTCTTCAAGGTCGCCACCTTCATGGCTTATATGCCACAAGTTATTATCGACACTGTATATTTTTTCTTTAGTAACAGGGATTGGAATCCCTTTCTTTTTCGCATAGTCTATTTCATCTTCCCTTGATTTTAAATCCCATATCCTCCACGGGGCTATGATTTTTATTGAAGGGTCAAGAGCATGTATTGATACCTCAAACCTCACCTGGTCATTGCCTTTGCCTGTCGCACCATGAGCTATTGCCTTTGCACCCTCTTTGTGGGCAATCTCCACAAGTTTTTTGGCAATTAAAGGTCTCGCCATTGAAGTGCCTAAAAGGTATTTCCCTTCGTAAACAGCACCAGCCTTTAAAGTAGGAAATATATAATCTTTGACAAATTCTTCTTTTACGTCTTCAATATATACTTTACTGGCACCACTCGCTAAAGCCTTGTCTTTTATATGTTTAAGTTCTTCTCCCTGTCCTACATCAATGCAAGCCGCTATTATCTCACATTCATAGTTTTCTTTAAGCCATGGTATAATTACTGATGTGTCAAGTCCTCCTGAATAAGCAAGTACCACTTTTTCGCCTTTTAACATTTTTAAACACTCCTTACAAAACCAAATTTTTGACATTATCCTTTTGTATTTCTTGATATTCATTTACAGATAAAATGGACAAGCCGTTTATATTTACTTTTGACACAGCATTTAATGCCGCTTTTATAGTATCTATAGATGTAAAAAGAGGAATTCTATATTCTACTGATGTTCTTCTTAACTTAAATCCCGTATTATCAGGTTTTTTACCTTTTGTCGGTGTATTTACTACAGCGTCAAAATATCCATCCTTCAGCAATTTTATTGCATTGTCAAGAGACATAATATTTACATGAATACCCATCAAACTCAAATACTTACCTGTCCTGTATGTGGCATATATTTCATAACTTAAGCCCTGCAATTTTTCTACTAAAGATACTGCTTCTTGAAAATCTCTTTCCGCTATTGAAAGAAGAATCTTACCTTTTTTAGGTATTTTAAGGCCTGCTCCTTCTAAAGCTTTGTAAAGTGCTCCTTCATAGCTTAAATCTATACCCATTATTTCTCCAGTTGATTTCATTTCAGGACTTAGTGAAACTTCAACATCTGTCAATTTTTCCATAGAAAATACGGGAGCTTTTACAACCGTATATGGGGTCTGCGGCCATAAACCGCCTTTATAACCTAACTCTTTTAGCTTTTTGCCTAAGGCCACTTCTACTGCGAGTTTTACCATAGGTATACCCGTTGCTTTGCTCATAATAGGTACAGTACGTGAAGCTCTGGGATTTACTTCTAACACGTATACAGTGCCTTCTTTTACAGCAAATTGAATATTTATAAGTCCTTTTACATTTAAAGCTTTTGAAATCTTCTCTGTGTATTCGATAATAGTGTTTATCTCCCGTTCAGACAAATTTCTTGCAGGATATATTGAGAAACTATCTCCTGAATGCACTCCAGCTCTTTCTATGTGCTCCATTATTCCGGGTATTAATACACACTCACCATCTGAAACTGCATCAACTTCTACTTCTCTTCCATCTATATATTTATCTATTAAAACAGGTTTGCCTGGAGATACTTGGGTTGCATTTGAAACATAGTCGATTATCTCTTGAAGTGTGTTAACTTTTTCCATGGACTGACCGCCTATAACATAGGATGGCCTTACAAGAAGTGGAAAACCAAGTTTTAAGGCTATATCTTTTGCATCTCCTACTGTTAATGCATATTCGCCTTTAGGTTGATTGATGTTTAGCTCTTTTAAAAGTTTTGAGAATTTTTCCCTGTCTTCACTTATGTCAATGCTTTCATGCGATGTGCCTAATATTTTCACTCCGTTTTTGACTAACTCTTCTGTAAGATTTATCGCTGTCTGGCCGCCAAACATTACCATTACACCAAGTGGTTTTTCTTTTTCATATATGTTTAAAACATCCTCTAATGTAATAGGCTCAAAGTACAACCTGTCTCCCGTGTCAAAGTCTGTGCTGACAGTTTCAGGATTGTTGTTTATTATGATAGATTTAATTCCAGCATCTCTTAAAGCCCACAAGGCTTTAACAGAACAGTAATCAAACTCAATTCCCTGACCAATTCTTATAGGACCAGAGCCTATTACAATTACTTTTGGTATGTCATGGGTCTCAACTTCGTCTTCTTCGCCATAAGTTGAATATATATATTGTGTAACTGATTCAAATTCCGCTGCACAGGTATCTACCATTTTATAGGAAGGATATATGCTATATTCTTTTCTTAATGCTCTCACATCTTCTTCTTTAATTCCCTTTATTGTTGCAATTTCTCTGTCTGAAAATCCCATTCTCTTTGCTTTTTTAAGAATCTCTTCCCTTAACTCATTTTTCTCTATTTCCCTTTCCATATTTATAATATTTAAAAGCTTATTTAAAAACCATTTGTCTATTTTTGTAACGTCATTAATATAATCAATGTCTATATCGCGGCGAAGAGCTTCTGCTATATAAAATAGCCTCATGTCATTAGGAACTGATATGCCTTTTAGTATTTCTTCTGTTTTCATGCCTTTTATATTTTTTAATCGAAGGCCGTAAGCTTTTATCTCTAATGACCTTACGGCCTTCAAGAGGGAGGCTTCAAAAGACCTTTCTATTGCCATTACTTCTCCTGTCGCCTTCATCTGTGTACCTATTTTTCTATCAGTAGTATAAAATTTGTCAAAAGGCCATCTCGGTATTTTTGTCACAACATAATCCAGTGCAGGTTCAAAAAATGCAGTTGTTTTACCTGTTACAGGATTTTTTATTTCATCAAGTCTAAGCCCTATTGCAATTTTTGCAGCAACCTTTGCAATAGGATAACCTGTCGCTTTTGATGCCAGTGCGCTTGAACGACTAACCCTTGGGTTTACTTCTATAACATAGTATTTGTGGCTTTGGGGATCTAAAGCAAATTGGATATTACATCCTCCCTCAATTTTTAAAGCCTTGATTATTTTAATGCTTGCACTTCTTAACATTTGATATTCGTAATCTGACAAAGTCTGCACTGGCGCTACAACTATACTATCTCCTGTATGAACTCCTACTGGATCAAAATTTTCCATGCTGCAAATCGTAATACAATTATCAGCGGCATCTCTCATTACCTCAAACTCTATTTCTTTCCATCCGTACAGAGATTTTTCAACAAGCACTTCTCCAACCATGCTTTTTTTAAGACCTAAATCCACAATCGATATAAGTTCTTCGTCATTGTGGGCTATACCACCGCCTGTACCTCCGAGTGTATATGCAGGCCTTATTATCAAAGGATAACCGTAATTTTTAGCAAATTTAAGTGCATCCTCTACATTTGTGACTGTGATACTTTCAGCAACTGGCTCTCCTATTTCCTGCATTTTTCTTTTAAAAAGTTCTCTATCTTCTGCAGTTTTTATTGACTCAAAAGAAGTTCCTAAAAGTTTTACATTATATTTATCTAAAATTCCATCTTCTTTAAGTTTGACAGCAAGATTAAGCCCTGTCTGTCCTCCTAAGGTAGCAAGAATTCCATCGGGTTTTTCTTTTGCTATTATTTTTTCAACTACAGAAACAGTAGGATTTTCAATATAAACAATATCTGCTATATCAGTATCAGTCATTATGGTAGCTGGATTGTTGTTTACCAGAACGACTTGTACCCCTTCTTCTTTTAAGGATTTACAGGCTTGGGTTCCTGAATAATCAAACTCCGCTGCTTGCCCTATTATAATAGGGCCTGAGCCTATTACCAGAACCTTACTAATATCCTTATACTTCGGCAAAATAAGACCTCCTTTTGTAAACCATGACTATATCCATGAATTTATCAAAAATATCTGTTGAATCACGGGGCCCAGGACATGCCTCAGGATGATACTGCACAGAAAAAACTGGCAGAAACTTATGCATAATGCCTTCTACTGTTCCATCGTTTAAGTTTATATGGGTTACAGTTATCTTGTCTTTATCTATTGACTCCTCTTCAACAGCGTATCCGTGGTTTTGAGAAGTTATATAGTCTTTATTTGTTAGTAAATCCTTAACAGGTTGATTTGCACCTCTGTGGCCAAATTTCATCTTTACTGTATTACATCCAAGAGCAAGGGCTATTATTTGATGCCCTAAGCATATTCCAAGCACAGGTTTTATACCTATAAATTGTTTAGTAAGTTCTATTGCATAAACTGCATCTTTAGGGTCTCCTGGTCCATTTGAAAGAAATATTGCATCGGGATTTATTTGCATAACATCATCATAACTTGTATTATAAGGAAACACATAAATATCAAACCCAACAGAATTTAGCATCTTTAAAATACTTTTTTTTGTGCCAAGGTCAATAAAAGCAAGTTTTGGGCCAATACCCGCTATACGATATGACCTTTTTGTAGAAACTTCTTCTAAAAGATTTGTTTGGTCAAATTCTATGTCGTCGTCAGGGTTACAAGTTATAATTCCTCTCATAGTTCCATTTTCTCTAAGCTTTTTTGTCAAAGCCCTTGTATCAATTCCCGATAATACTGGTATGTTGTGCTTATCAAGATAGCTTAAAAGCGACTCCTCACTTTGAAAATTACTAGGCTTATCGCAATATTCCCGTACCACAAATCCTCTTATATAAGGCTTTTCTGATTGAAAGTCGTATTTGTTAATGCCGTAATTTCCTATTAAAGGATATGTCATGACAACTATTTGACCTGCATAAGATGGATCTGTTATGGCTTCTTGATAGCCTGTCATACCTGTGGTAAAAACAACCTCTCCATATCCTTTTTTGTTTTTGCTTATTAACTCACCTTCAAATATGCTTCCATCCTCAAGTTTTAAATAACCTTTCATGCTAAAACCCCATTTCACAAAGTACATCCTCCAGTATTATTAACGCCGTATCTATTTCCTCTTCTGTCACAGTAAGAGGAGGAACAAATCTTAAAACATTGTGGCTGATACAATTTATAAGTAAGCCTTTTCCCATTGCCTTTGTCACAATATCCGAAGCTTCTTCCATATCCATTTCGCAGCCTATCATAAGGCCCTTTCCTCTCACCTCTTTTATGACACTGTATTTCTCCTTTAAATTTTTAAGTTTTCTCCTAAAATACTCGCCTTTTTGAGCCACACTATCTAAAAAGCCTTCCTTTGTTATTTCATTCATCACTGCAATTCCTGCGGCGCAAGCTAAAGGACTCCCGCCAAATGTGGAGGCATGGTCTCCCGGTTGAAAAACAGCTTTATCCTCTTTTGCGACAATAGCTCCTATTGGGAAGCCTCCTCCCAATCCCTTTGCTAAAGTCATAATGTCAGGAGTTATGCCGTAATGTTCATATCCAAAAAGTTTTCCCGTCCTTCCTATACCTGTCTGAACTTCGTCTATTATAAAGAGAATGTCATTTTCATCACATATTTCTCTTGCTGCCTTTATATACTCCGGTGTAGCTTCATGGATACCACCTTCGCCTTGCACTACTTCCAGCATAATTGCACACACTTCATCATCAATTGCTTCATAAAGAGCGTCAATATCATTAAAAGGTACATATTTAAAACCAGAAAGAAGTGGGCCAAAACCTTTGTGATATTTCTCTTGACCTGTCGCAGTAAGTGCCCCAAAAGTTCTACCGTGAAAAGAATTTTTGGCAGATATAACTTTGTACCTTTTACTACCGTATTTTAATGAGGCATATTTTCTGGCAAGTTTTATTGCGCCTTCATTTGCTTCTGCACCACTATTTACAAAAAATACCTTGTCCCCAAAGGAGTTTTCCGCGATTGTCTTTGCAAGTTGTATCTGATTCTCATTCCAATAAAGATTAGAACAGTGTATAAGTTTTTCGGATTGGTTCTTTATAGCATCAACTAATGCCGGATGACAATGCCCCAGTGAATTTACTGCAATGCCTGCAACAAAATCGAGATAAACATTCCCTTTGTCATCCCACACTTTTGTCCCTTTTCCCTCTACCAGGGTAATAGGGTATCTGCTGTAAGTATTCATTAGATATTTCTTATCCTCAGAGGTTATCATCGTCAAAACATTCCTTTCCTATCATAGTACCTATTCCTTCATCAGTAAAAATTTCAAGAAGCAATGAATGTGTAAGCCTTCCGTCAATGATGTGAGCTCTTTTCACGCCATTTTCAACAGCTTTTATGCAACATTCAAGTTTTGGTATCATTCCACCGTTTATGCGTCCCGAATTCATAAATTCTTTTGCATGCTCTAAGTCCATTCGGGATATTAGGCTACTTTTATCATTTATATTTGATAGAATTCCTTCGACATCTGTAAGTAAAATTAGTTTTTCAGCCTTTAATGCTTCTGCGATTTTTCCTGCTGCAGTATCCGCATTTACATTGTATGTTTTGCCGTCATCTCCGAAAGATGTCGGTGCAATAACAGGTATATAGCCTTTTTCCAGCATCATCGTTATTACATCTATGTTTACATCTACAATTTTTCCTACGTATCCTATGTCGCCGTTTGAGGTATCTTTTTCCGCCTTTAAAAGTCTCCCATCTTTCCCGCTTACGCCAATCGCCTGGCCCCCTAGTTCATTGATCAAGGATACAATTTCTTTGTTGATACGACCTGTCAGCACCATTTCAACAATTTCCATAGTGGCTTCGTCAGTAACCCGCAGTCCATTTACAAATTTTGACTCTATCCCTAACTTTTCTAGCATCTTATTTATTTCTGGTCCACCGCCATGTACAACTACGGGGTTTAATCCTACAAATTTCATCAATACAATGTCCTGCATTACCATTCTTTTTAAATTGCAGTCTAACATTGCACTTCCACCGTATTTTATTACAACTGTCTTGCCGGAGAACTTTTTAATATAAGGGAGTGCTTCTATTAAAACATGGGCTTTTGCGATTTCGTCACCATATTTTTGCTTTCTAATCATGTTCTATAACTCCCGTTAATTTTTACATAGTCATAGCTTAAGTCGCACCCCCAAGAAGTCGCACTATATTCCCCGGCCTTCATATCTACGGTTACAGTAATCTCTTTTTCTTTTAAAATTTCTTTGGCTAAAGCCTCATCAAAAAAGATGTAACCTCCGTTTTCACAAACTTTAATTTCTCCTTTCATGCTTTTTAAATATATGTCAACTCTACTTGCGTCAAAATCTGCTCCTGAATATCCCACTGCCGCGAGAATCCTTCCCCAGTTGGCATCTTCACCGAATATAGCTGTCTTTACAAGATTTGAGTTTACGATAGACTTTGCAGCTAATCTTGCATCTTTTTCAGTTTTTGCATTTATTACATTTACTTCCATGAACTTAGTTGCTCCTTCCCCATCCTTCACAATAAGTTTTGCAAGAGTTTTATTCACATACTCTAAGGCTTTATAAAACACATCAAACTCATGAGTCCCTTCTTCTATTATTTTGTTTTGCGCTTCCCCATTTGCAAGTATTACCGCTGTATCATTTGTGCTCATATCTCCATCAACAGAAATCATGTTATAAGTTTTGTCTACAGTTTCTTTAAAAGCTTTGTTTAATGCAACTTTAGTTATACTCGCATCTGTAAGTATAAAAGAAAGCATTGTCGCCATATTTGGATGTATCATACCTGACCCTTTTGCAAACCCTGTCATTGTAACAATTTTACCTTCTATTACAAACTTGGCTGTCACACCTTTTAAAAAAGTATCTGTTGTCATTATAGCTTCAGCCGCTTGGTACCCACCCTCTGTTGAAAGATTTTCTGCCGCAGCCTCAATCCCTTTTAAAACTTTTTCCATAGGAAGAGGTGCACCAATAACCCCTGTAGAACATACCAGCACATTTTCTTCATCTATTTTAAGAAGTTGTGACACTTTTTTGGCCATGTTAACAGCATCCTCAAAACCTTTTTCTCCTGTGCAGGCATTGGCATTGCCACTGTTTATAATGATCGCCTGTGCTATACCTTTTTCTATTCTTTTCATATCAAGAAGGACTGGCGCTGCTTTAACCTTATTCGTTGTAAATACAGCCGCTGCATTTGCCACTTTTTCTGAATATATGAGTGCGACATCTTTTTTGCTTTTTTTAATTCCTGCAAAGATACCCGAAGCCAAAAAGCCTTTCGGCAGTTCAATACTTCCTTCTAAAATCTCCAACTCTTCCATTATCAAATCCTCCAAATCCCTTTTTTTGTTTGTGTTTTTATCTACGGATATATTGGAACTATATCAAGTCCAGTATTTTCATCTATTCCAAACATAATATTCATATTTTGCACTGCCTGGCCTGACGCCCCTTTAACGAGATTATCAATTGCAGACATCACTATTAAAGTATTAGTATGTTTATCAACTTCAAACCCTATGTGACAAAAATTCGACCCATAAACATTTTTTGTTGCAGGGTAATCGCCAGGTTGTAACACTTTTACAAAATACTCATTTTTATAAAAATCGGTGTAAATATTATAAACAGTGTTTACATCCATATCTTTTTTTAGTTTGCAGTACATAGTACTTAAAATTCCTCTTGTCATTGGCGTAAGGTGGGGAGTAAACACAACAGACACTTTTTCACCAAAAACTTTTGAAAGCTCTTGCTCCATCTCTGGGATATGTCTATGCTTTGCAACATTATACGCTTTTATGTTTTCATTGCATTCTGCATACATATTGTTATGGGAGGGATTGTGACCTGCCCCTGATACGCCTGACTTTGAATCAACAATTACATTCCCCTCTATTATGCCATTTTTCAAAAGAGGCATAAGCCCTAATATAACGCTTGTAGGATAACATCCAGGATTTCCTACAACTTGAGCCTCTTTTATAGTATCTCTGTAAACTTCCGGAAGACCATATACCCTTTTAATACCTTCATAATTTTCATAATCTCCACCATACCATTCTTTATAGACAGAGTAATCGTCAAATCTAAAGTCAGCTCCTAAGTCAATCACCTTTACTCCTTTTTTTACAGCTTCTCTGGCGATTTTTGAAGCATGACCTGAAGGCAAAGCCGTAAATATGACATCGCATTCTGACATTGCCTTTTCTAGGCTTAACTCTTCCAACTCTTTGTCGCAAAAACCAATGAGGGATGAATAAACATCCGAAATTGCTTTGGTATTATAACTTTGAGAAGAAAGATATTTTATCTCTACTTTTTCATGCTTTGAGAGAATTCTTATAAGTTCGACTCCTGTATAACCCGTTGCCCCAAATATTCCTACTCTCACCATTTAAAGTGCCTCCCTCTTTTACATCCCCTGTCATTTATTAATATATATACGCTTTGATTTATATTTATGCATAAAGTGTTAAAAAAATATTTTTTAATGCATAAATACAATATTTAATTTATAATTATACAACTTTTATTTTACATTATACCACCATAAAAAATTTTTTCAAGAGTTTTTCATAAAAAATTTCGTTAAATTATTTCGCAAAAATAAAAAATAATGATTGACAAATTCCTAACGATGTGTTATATTATAAATTGTATACTGTATACAATTATAAAATAAATTATTAATAATTAACGGGTTAGCTAGTATTCACATTAATAACTTTCCCAGTATTTCAGGAGGTGTCTTAATAATGAAAGGTTTTGCAATGCTCAGTATCGGTAAAGTCGGTTGGATTGAAAAAGAAAAGCCTACTCCCGGCCCTTTTGACGCTATCGTAAGACCTCTAGCTGTGGCCCCTTGCACTTCGGACGTTCATACCGTTTTTGAAGGTGCTATTGGCGAAAGACATAACATGATACTCGGTCACGAAGCTGTAGGTGAAGTAGTTGAAGTAGGTAGTGAGGTAAAAGATTTTAAACCTGGTGATCGCGTTGTTGTACCAGCTATTACCCCTGATTGGCGAACCTCTGAAGTACAAAGAGGATATCACCAACACTCTGGTGGAATGCTGGCAGGCTGGAAATTTTCGAATATAAAAGATGGTGTTTTTGGTGAATTTTTTCATGTGAACGATGCTGATATGAATTTAGCACATCTGCCTAAGGAAATTCCATTGGAAGCTGCAGTTATGATTCCCGATATGATGACTACTGGCTTTCACGGAGCCGAACTGGCAGAAATAGAATTAGGTGCAACGGTAGCGGTTTTGGGTATTGGTCCAGTAGGTCTTATGGCAGTCGCTGGTGCCAAATTGCGGGGTGCTGGAAGAATTATTGCAGTAGGCAGTAGACCTGTTTGTGTAGATGCTGCAAAATACTATGGAGCTACTGATATTGTAAACTATAAAAATGGTCCTATCGAAAGCCAGATTATGGATTTAACGGAAGGCAAAGGTGTTGATGCTGCCATCATCGCTGGAGGAAATGCTGACATTATGGCTACAGCAGTTAAGATTGTTAAACCAGGCGGCACCATCGCTAATGTAAATTATTTTGGCGAAGGAGATGTTCTGCCTGTTCCTCGTCTTGAATGGGGTTGCGGCATGGCTCATAAAGCTATAAAAGGCGGTTTATGCCCTGGTGGACGTCTAAGAATGGAAAGACTGATTGACCTTGTTTTTTATAAGCGTGTCGATCCTTCCAAACTCGTCACTCATGTTTTTCAAGGATTTGATAATATTGAAAAAGCTCTAATGCTGATGAAAGATAAACCAAAAGACCTAATCAAACCTGTTGTGATATTAACATAAAAATGGGGACTTAAACCCCCATTTTTATGTTGATAAAGCTAAATACAACGGTTTTTTTTTGTGACACATCGGCCTTTTGTTAAAAAATAACAATAAATAGTTATTTTCGTAACATTTTTATTGTCATTAATACTAATAATATCTTCGAAAGTGATAAAATATTGCTGAAATCTTAATAGAAGAGGAGGATTATCATGTTCAAAATTTTAGAAAAAAGAGAATTGGCACCTTCCATCAAGTTGTTTGTAATAGAGGCACCACTAGTGGCTAAAAAAGCAAGGCCAGGCCAATTCGTTATACTAAGGATAAAAGAAGGAGGAGAGCGGATTCCCCTTACTATTGCGGACTACGATGCCCAGAATGGCACTGTTACAATAGTATTCCAAGAGGTAGGTAAAACCACCCGTGAGCTGGGGACTTTGGAAGCGGGAGACTATATAGAGGACTTTGTTGGCCCATTAGGAGTTCCAGTGGAGTTTCCTAATCACAAGAAAGTTTTAGGAATAGGCGGAGGCCTTGGTATTGCTCCACTTTATCCTAAACTCAAAATGCTTCATCAGCAGGGGGTAGAAGTAGTTTCTATTATAGGTGCTAGGACAGCTGAATTGCTAATCTTGGAAGAAGAGATAAAAGCTGTAAGTGACAGGATGTATATCTGCACCGACGATGGCTCAAAAGGCCGCCATGGGTTTGTCACAGTAGTACTTAAAGAGCTTTTAGAACAAGGTGAAAAATTTGATGAGATTATTATCATAGGTCCCCCGATTTTGATGAAAATAGGAAGCGAAATTACCAAGCCCTATGGCATACCCACTATGGTGAGCCTTAATCCCATAATGGTAGACGGCACAGGCATGTGCGGTGGGTGTCGTGTCACCGTAGACGGAGAAATCAAATTTGCTTGCGTTGATGGTCCGGCTTTCGACGGCCATAAAGTAGATTTCGATGAACTAATAAAAAGATTGGCCACTTATAAGGAGGAAGAAAAAATTTCCCTCGAAAGATTTAATGAAGCTCATGAATGCAAATTAATCAACAAAATAGAAGGAGCTGATAAAGATGCCGTTAAATAGAAGCAAAAAGAAAACACCCATGCCTACCCAAAAGCCTGAAGTCCGCAGGCGTAATTTTAACGAAGTAGCTTTGGGCTATTCGGAAGAAGAGGCAGTTAGTGAAGCCCAGAGGTGCCTTCAGTGTAAAAAACCAGGATGTGTTGAAGGGTGCCCCGTTCAGGTACAAATTCCCCAGTTTATAAAACGTATTGCAGAAAGAGATTTTGAAGGAGCTATAAAGATTATAAAAGAAACCAACAGCTTGCCCGCCATATGTGGCAGAGTCTGTCCACAAGAAGCACAATGCGAGAAAAACTGTGTTTTGGGCAAAGTAGGTGAACCTGTGGCCATAGGTCGCCTAGAACGGTTCGCAGCAGACTGGGAGAGAACAAAAGGTATCCGTCCCCCGGTAATTCCTAAAAAGCTTGGTAAAAAAGTGGCCATCATCGGTTCCGGGCCCGCCGGTCTCACCTGTGCAGGAGATTTGGCTAAACTCGGCTATGATGTAACGATCTTTGAAGCTCTTCACAAACCCGGCGGCGTACTGGTATACGGTATTCCTGAATTCAGGCTACCGAAAATTATAGTGGAACAAGAAGTAAAGTTTATACAACAGCTGGGCGTAGAAATTAAAACCAACATGGTTATGGGCAAAGTTCTGACGATAGACGACCTTTTTGAAATGGGGTATGAGGCTGTCTTTATCAGCACCGGAGCTGGCCTCCCGAAATTTATGGGCATACCTGGTGAAAACTACCTTGGCGTGTATTCAGCCAACGAGTTTCTAACCAGAATAAACCTGATGAAAGCCTATTCTTTTCCCAACACTGACACCCCCATAAAGGTAGGCAAAAAAGTAGCAGTAATAGGGGGTGGCAATGTAGCTATGGATGCAGCCAGGTCTGCTCTAAGAATGGGAGCTGACGAAGTTCATATTGTGTATCGCCGTTCTGAAGAAGAAATGCCCGCAAGAAAAGAAGAATTCGAGAACGCTAAAGAGGAAAGTATTATATTTGATTTCCTCACAAATCCAGTGAGAATAATAGGTAACGAAAATGGTTGGGTCAAAGGTATTGAGTGTATCCGCATGGAACTTGGAGAACCTGACGCTTCGGGTCGTCGTCGTCCAGTTCCTATAACGGGTTCTGAATTTATTATGGATGTTGATACGGTAGTAATCGCCATAGGTACTGGCCCTAATCCCCTCCTCACAAAGACCACTGAAGGCTTAGAACTTACAAAACACGGTTATATCGCTGTCGATGAAGAGGGAAGAACTTCCAGAGAAGGGGTATGGGCTGGAGGCGATATTGTAACGGGTTCAGCTACTGTAATTTTGGCCATGGGTGCCGGAAAAAAAGCAGCTCGCTCCATCCATGAATACTTACAAAACAAAAAATGGCGGTAAACATCTTTCGGTAAACTAAAGAGACGATAGCAAGTCGGTGCTGTGGAAGGACATACATCCAGCTATCGTCTCTTTTATTTATGAATTTATCGTTTTGCCTGCTCATTTATTTCCTGTTCAGCAATCGTTTTTAAAATTTTGTTGCTTGCATCTATTAATAAAAACTACCTTCTATTTTGCATCTTTCAAAAGCAAAAAGCCGCCTTTAGGCTAACTCATTATTCCTTTACTACCCATTGATTTATTCATCTCACTTCAATTGGAATAATTTGTAGATTTCATGAACTTCATAAGTGTTTATTACATCTTTTGCCTACCGTATTCGTTCATTTTGATACCCATTTGCTTCGCCCTATGCCTCATTGCAGTATTGTGCTCTTTGCTGCCTGTAAAGTGGTGAAGTGCATAAGGGAATTCTTTTTCCGTTACAACTCTTAAATCTGCATTTATACCTGACTTTAAAATGACACTGGTTTTTGTATCTCCTTTTGCTATAACTTCCTTTACCCCTGGATAATTTACAAAGGCTTCCATAACTTTTGAGGAATCTGATGCCGCAGCCAAAATATCAATATCTTTTACTATCTCTTTTTTCCTTCGTAAACTACCTGCAATTTTCGTCACTAATGCAGTTTTAGTCATATCTAAATATTCCTTTAATTTAAGCGCTTCTGTGTAAGCTTCTGGATATAAATGCTGACCGCTGAATTGCTTTACAAACTGTATCCCTTCCAAAATTTTCTTTTGAGTTTTTTCCCCAAAACCCGCAAGATCTATCAATCTATTTTCTATACAAGCATATTCCAACTCTCTAATTGTGGTAATATTTAATTTTTCGTATATAGTCTTTATCTTTTTTGGACCAAGACCGGGAATTTTAAGCATTTCAACAAGCCCTTCAGGAATAGAGGCTTTTAAATCCTCATAATATTTCATTTTACCTGTTAAAACTAGCTCCGTAATCTTTTTATTAATTGCCTCCCCTATCCCTTTTATGTCTTTTAATCTATCCTCTTTAACAAGGATTTCTATATCTTCATCTAATAATTCTATTGTCCTCGCAGCATTATAATAAGCTCTCGACTTAAAAGGATTTTCCCCTTTAAGCTCCAGCAATAACCCTATATCGTTTAAAATATTCGCAATCTCCTTTTTATCCATTTTATACTTCCCTTTAGCACACAAAATCTTTAGTACATTATACCACAGAAAAAATAAAAAAGAGAGGATTAAATATAGCCTCTCTTTATAAAAGACAAGGGGACGGTTCTTTTGTCTTATTTCAATATGAAACAAAAAAACCGTCTCCTTGTTCGGGAAAAAGTTATATTATTTCAATTTTGTTCATTATTTTCATTGTAAATATGGACAATATTATGCAATATAGTATTGCCGATATAATTGTAGTTAAAATATTTTCTGTACTAAAGGAATTCGCAAGTGAAATTAAGTTGTAGGGAATAAATTTAGCTATTTTATCAATATTTACTAATATTGATGAGACTATATGAAGTATTAATACTAATAATGCAGCTATTATACCTTTTTTCAAAATGCTACTCAAAAATATAAGCAATGTTATTATGAAAATATAATAAATTGACATTAAGATAGATGATATTAATATTTTATTGAAAGCTATGACGTTGTTATGGAAAAGTGTTGTTGCGTAATAGTAATTAATAGCAAATCCAGTTATTATGAAAATTGACAAAGTAACGGAATAATGAAGTATTTTTGATATGACAATAGCTGAAAGGTTAGCACCTTTAGAATAAGGGAATACTAATTTTTGTGAAGACACTTCTTCTCTTAGGGTTCCCATGAGTGTTAAAAGCACTATCAGTAATGATATTTGATTTAAATCCTTTATATAATTTTGTACTGCAGATTTCATATCAATTTGTATTAAAGAAGCTAAATCACCATTTATTTCATTTTTAAGCATTTCTGGAAGCAATTTAAGGATTATAGGATCAAGTATAGCAAATAGAACAATGCCAATTAGAAGTATTAGATATTTGTAATGCCTCCACGATTCTATTATTTCCTTTTTCAGATATGCTTTAAAGGTGTTCATTTTGCTTCACCATCCTTATAAATATGTCCTCTAGAGTATTTTCTCTTCTTTGCAGTGATATAACAGGTATACTAAGTTTTGATATTTCATTGAGGATATTCTTTTTTGCTGCTTCAATGTCATTTACGTAAATACTTATAATATCATTCTCTATTTTAATATCATCAATCCATTTTACATTATTAAGTTTTTCTTCAGCATTGGTAGGTAAATTTTCAAAGACAATATCATACACAGGCTGAATATATTTTTGCTTTAATTCTTTTAATCTTCCTGAAAAGATAATTTTACCTTTATCAAGTATGCCAACATAGTCGCAAACTCTCTCAGCATCACTTAATATATGGGTAGATAAGAATATGGTTTTTCCATTTTTCTTCATTTCCAAGATTTGATTAAGTATATCATATCTGCTTTCTGGATCTAAGGCAGATGTAGGTTCATCTAAAAAAATTATTTCAGGGTTATCTAAAAGAGCCACCGCCAGTCCTAATTTTTGCTTCATTCCTCTTGAATAACCTTGTATTTTTTTGTTGGCGGCTTCTTTTAATTTAACTGTATTAAGGAGTTCTTCCACTTCTGTTCTAACTTTTTGATGAGGAATACCTCTTATTTTACTTATAAAATACAGGTATTCGCTACCAGTCATGTAGTTATAAAAAGTAGGATTTTCAGGAAGGTATCCTATTTCGTTAATTAGTTTCCTATTATTTCTATTTAACATTTTACCATTGATATATATTTCTCCCTCATCATAATCAATAAGCCCTGTTAAAATATTCATTGTGGTAGTTTTGCCAGCACCATTTCGCCCTAATAAGCCGTAAATATTTCCTTTTTCAACTTCAAAACTTATCCCTTTTAAAACTTCATATTTACCGTATTTTTTTGTTAGATTAAAAGCTTTTATCATGTTATTCTCTCTCCCTGCCTATAGTTAAAAATATCAAGCAACCTAATATTTCTCCAAAGATTATAATTAAAAACCATGCCCATTTTGGAAGATATTTAACTTTGTCTTTTGAAAGTCTGTAAATTGAAAATACAGTAAGTCCTAACTGGATTATAGCTAAAGGAAGAAGTAGTTTTATTAATTCAGGATTGCTTAATTTATCAATCATTAATTTAGACCTCCTCAGATTATTTTAATTTTGTTGAACATTCAGGACAGTATTTCCAATCATCTTTTATTTCAGCTCCACATTTTGGACATGTTTTCTTTAAAGAAGTACCACAATAAGGACAGAATTTGTAATCATTTCTTACTGTTTTCCCACAATTAGGACATTTAAGATATCCATACCTTGTTACAAAAAGGTATATGATTAAAGAGGTAGGTATATTTAGGAGTCCAAAAATCCCCCATGCCCAGTAGTATTTTTCACCACGTTTTTTTGCATCCATAAAAATCCATAAAGCTTGAAGAAATAATAGGGGTATTACAATTATTAAAATTAATGTGTTTTTGGACATTTTATCATCTCCTTGAAGTCTTTAATTTGTAAAAGGGTATTAAGATTAATGGCAGATTGAAATAAAGGAAAATTTGCGTGTATAGGAGCAACCTAACATCCAAATTTGCCATAAATAATACTGATGATATTAAGAAAATTATTGATGTGGTTATAAAAATAAGCAATTCAAGTCTATCTTTTCGTTTATTTCTTATTTGCTCTGCCTTTTCTATAATTTCTGCGATATTTACTTGCAAGTCTGACATATCAATATCTAAGGTATCCATGTAATTTAATGTTAGTTTTAAATTTTTTTTGAATGTATAACAGTCACTGCAATTTTCAATATGTGAAATTACTTCTGTATTGTCACTAAGTTCATTGTAGTGAATATCAATTATTTTGTCTTGTATTTTTTTACATTCTCTTTTCACAATATACCCCTTCTTCCCATTTCTGACATTATTTCTTTTATAGCATTGTGTAAACGTGACCGTACTGTGCCAACAGGGCAGTCCATTATTTTCGCAATTTCTTGGTATTTATATCCATAATAGTGTTTTAAAATGAATACTGCTCTTTTCTCATAAGGCAGTTTCATTAAAATATTCATTAGTTCGCTGTATTGAATATTTGTCATAGCGGTCTCTTCTACATCTTCTTCAGTATTTGAAAATATTTCTTCTACAAGTTCAATATTTTTGTGTTTTCTTAAATAATCTTTAAATGTATTAGTTGCGATTTTTAAAAGCCATGTTGAGAACTTGACTTCAGGAGTAAAATTTTTAATATTTAAAATAGCTTTGAGCATTGTTTCCTGTACTATATCCTGGGCAAGCATCGGATTACCTGTCATTTTAATGCAATATCCTAATAAAGTATTATAGTTTTGGGAGAGTAACTCATTTAGAGCATATTTATTACCATTTTTTGCTTTATATATTAGTTCTTTCTCTTCCATCACCTGCCCACCCTTCTACAAATTAAACGCGTGACTAAGTAAAAAGTTCATAATTTTATTTTATCAAAAACTGGTTATTTATAAGTGTATTGTGAAGAATTGTTTTAGTAATAGGATATATGTTGTATAATGATATAAAGGGTTTTATTATAATAATTTTCTGGAGGAAAGTTTAATGAAATTATTATTGAGGTTTATAGGGATTTTAATAGTAATTTTTGTTACAGTGGTAATAACATTAGAATATCAGATAATTTCTTTTGCACTTTATGAAAAACCAAAAAAATCTGATGTGATAATAGTTTTAGGCTGTGCAGTATATGGAAAGACGCCAAGTCCTTTTTTCAAAGAAAGGCTTGATGAGGCTTTGAGACTTTATAAAGAAGGGTATGGTAAGTATATAATAGTATCTGGAGGGAAAGGTCCTGGAGAGAATATTTCGGAAGCTGAGGCAGGGAAAGAATATCTTTTAAAAAATGGCATACCTGAAAAGATTATTTTAACTGATGATAAATCTTTTTCTACATATGAGAATTTACTTTTTTCCAAGGAAATTATGGATAAAAATTCATTAAAAACAGCAATAATTATTTCAAATAAATTTCATTTAAAAAGGGCAAGTGTAATAGCAAAGCGTATTGATATAAATGCGAGTTTTTCAGGAGTTTTTATAAAAAGATATATGTTAAGTGATGAAGCTTATGGTTTTTTACGTGAAATACCTGCACTTTTATATACATATTTAAAGGAATGAGGAATATGGTTGTCTCTTATTGCAAATACTATGCAAGCAAAATTAACCGCAATAGCGGCGTAAAAACAGGGCTTTTTCATCAATTTCGGACGGTTCTTTTGTCTGCAGACAAAAGAACCGTCCCCTTGTCTGTTGTCTATTGTCTACTTGTCTATAACATTTTTATTCTTTCAACTCGACTATTGGAGGGAAAATATATGGCTTACCAAACATTTTATCAGTAATAAAACTAACAATAAAGCTCATTTCACTAGCCATAAAATTCAAAAGGTCTGAAATATTTTCTTTAATTTTGTCTTCTGTAATTACTTCACTAAAATGAAAAGTACCAATCAATTCGATCTTAATATTAAATATCTTTTGTGGATCAAATCCTATTTCTGCACTCAACTTGATTTCAGCTTCATTGTTGTTAATACCTATAATTTCATAATCAAATTTTTCTTTTAATTTTACGCCTTTTCCATCTGATATCATAGTATATGGCAGACTTTCAGCTATAATTCTATTAAGTTTAATGTTGCTTTTTTCTATCTTTTTAATAATATTTGTTCTCTTTTTAGGCATGATACCACCTTCATTATTAATTTACCAATTCTACATTATCTACCTTTTTCCATTTTCCTATTAACGACTCAATTATTATGTCATTAAATGCTGGTCTATAATCACTGCTTATATCTTTTTTTGCTCTTTTATAACCAATGGCAAATGAGAGTAGATTTTGAATTAAATTATTTAAACTTACCCCTTCCTCTTCAGCCATTTCTGAAAGTGTTTTGTGCATGCTCTTAGGAATTCTTAAAAGAAGTTTACCACTATGTTCGCTTTCTTCCCTATACTCTTCTTCTGGAGGAATTTTCTTTCCCTTTTCTTTGGCTGTTTTAATCCAACATTTTATTGCATCCTGAACATTTTTTAATGCGTCTTCTGGGGTTTCTCCATCACTTATACAACCATGCAATCTTGGTACAATAGCCAAATAACCACCTCCATCTTCTTCAGAAAGCTTAACAATTTCAACTCTGTAGTTTAACTCATTTGGCATTATTATTCCTCCTCATCTTCAAATTTAACATCAAGCAATTCAATAAGCTTCAAAGCCTTTTTTACATAAACCGCCTTAATGTGAGGCCTTCCTTTTGGAATAGTTAATATGTCTTCTAGGTCAGCATGAGAATAAGTTATATGACTTGAACCACTTCCTGGCTCTCGAGCTTCAAATCCAAAATATTTTAAAATTTTATCTATTTCTTCGAATCTAACATTTTTAGGATTTTCTTTTATTTTTTTATACAGTTTTTTAATCTGGCTCATGAAAATCCTCCGTAATATTAAATATAGCCATAATAAATTGCTTTATTCATTTAGTACTATATATGATATCATTTTTTATGTATCAATTCAATAACCTTAAACACTTTTGGTAATATAAAGTTTTTGTAGCAGATATAGTTTTAGATAAACTTACCATTGAAAAATTTTAACATCATTTTCCTAATGGTTAAGAGTTTCATTACCGAACGGTAAGCATCTAATATTTCCCCTTTTTTAATTTTATTGATAAGCTTTTGTTAAGTAGCATTGTCTATTCCTAATAGTGGCCAATATTTTTTTGCAAATTCCTCTGAGGGCTTTCTTTTATTAAAAAAGCCCTCACTTGTTCTATATACCACAATAGAATAGGGAGTAAAGTCATATTTTTTAATACAAACTATAACGATACCCCAAATCAATATTTTTTCTTATAAATTCATAGTTTTTTTTCAAAAAAAGCGAATTTATATCTCTATATACCCTATTTTTAACAATAGTAACTGTGCCACCCGTTTCTATTTCTGTAGTAGGAAAATTCCCCGTTGTAGAAATAGTAACTACATGCTGATTTTCTATATACCAACCACTTCGCGACATTATATCCCAATACTTACCTACTACTTTGCCAATTTCTTTATTCCCATTTTCTTCTTGGGTTTCAAAAATTGTATACAATCGCAGAATTCCAAAATCATTTTCTTTTTCACGATATACTATATATTGGCTCCTACCATTATCCAAAGATTTGATTTCTTCACCATAGGCATCTAATAGCTTTCCTGTTTTTTTATCTATAACTTCAATTCTATCATCACCTATTTTTAACATCTTCACTTGAGAAAAGTCGTAAGATAAGCCTATATACCCGCCATTCAATTTCACTCTTCCAAATATGTCTGGAGTTACAACTATTTTTTCTCTACTAGATTTTTCGGATAATGAAAATTTTGCAAAAAGGATCATAGCCGAAGCTAAAATGGCAACCAAGACCAATAAAAATATTACTCTTTTTTTCATCTAATTCCCCCTTTGATTAGATCCTTTAAAAGAAGGCAAATACTCAGTAAATTACAGGTATCTATTAGCTCTTATAATTCCACTGGTAGTTATAATGATTTTGTATCCCATGGCACCATTTTACTTTAATTCTATTATTATGTCAAATTACTTCCTTAATTTAATTTCCATCTCAGTAGGATATTCTCTTGTTTTCACAAATTTGTAAAAAAGCCCAGACAGTGCTTTCTGTCCAGGCTTTTTAAATTTCAGACAAAGGGAACCGTCCCCTTTGTCTGACTTGGCTAATCTATTGTCCAAAATTACAGCAAACTTCCAAATCTTTTTACAAATCTCGTTTTAACGTATTGCGCCAAAGTCAAGTATGCAAGGAGGGTAGCTGCTAAGAATAAGAAGTATATTCCTGGCAATGGCATCATTCCAAGGTCTTTTCCAAAGGAGGTAAATGGAACAATCGTTCCTACTGTAACAGCTGTAGATGTAAAAAGTAATAGCGGCCATGAAGCAATGCTTTGTATAAAAGGAATCTTCTCGGTTCTAAGCATATGAACTACCATTGTTTGTGTCCATAAGCTTTCTACAAACCAGCCTGTTTGGAAAAGTGAAACAAATTGGAGTTTAAGTGCTTCAGGCAACAAGAAGTAAGAGCCACCTATAACCAACGGACCAATTACAAAAAACATCAAAGCATAAGTGGTTATATCAAAAATTGAACTAGTAGGTCCAAACCATACCATGAAATTGCCTATATTTGCAGCATCCCATTTTCTTGGCTTTTGTATATACTCTTTATCCATTGTATCCCAAGGCACTGATGTCATTGACAAATCATAAGTTAAATTAAGGAAAAGAAGTTGCAATGGCTGCATTGGCAAAAAAGGCAAAAATGCACTTGCTACTAAAACTGAAAATACATTACCAAAATTAGAACTCGATGTAATTGCAATGTATTTCATAATATTTCCAAAAATTCTGCGTCCTTCTACAACTCCCTCTTCTAATACCGTAAGACTTTTTTCTAAAAGTATTATATCTGCTGATTCTTTTGCAATATCTACTGCAGAGTCAACAGAAATTCCAACATCGGCTTCTCTTAGTGCAGACGCATCATTGATACCGTCCCCCATATATCCAACAATGTGGCCTTTGCTTTGTAAAGCCTTTATTATTCTCGATTTTTGCATAGGAGAAAGTTTTGCAAAAATTGTCGTCTTTTCTGCTACTTCTGCTAATTCTTCATCTGTCATATTCTCTATTTCATTTCCTAATAGAATATTCTCTACAGCAATCCCCACTTCTTTACAGATTTTCTTTGTCACTATTTCATTGTCACCAGTAAGAATTTTTACATCTACTCCATGTTCTTTTAAGGCTTTTATCGCATAAGGTGCAGATTCTTTTGGCGGGTCTAGAAAACCTATATAACCCATGAGAACCATCTTACTTTCATCCGCCACACTGAAAACTCCCTCTGGTGGAACATCATTTTTTTGAGCTACGGCAAGCACCCTCATTCCGTCTTCATTTAATTTTCTTACCATTTCTCTTACTTCTTGGCGTATTTCATCTGTCAAAGGAACAACTTCACCTTTGTACTCAGCGTATTCGCAGATGGAAAGCACTTCTTCAACGGCGCCTTTCGTTACAAGCTGCCTTTTCCCACCTTCGCTCTCTAAAACTACAGACATTCTTCGCCTTACAAAATCAAAGGGTATCTCATCAACTTTTTTGTATATTTTATCTAAACCATTAAAGCCCTTTTCAACTCCATACTCTAAAATAGCTACATCCATCAAGTTCCTTAGACCTGTTTGATAATAACTGTTAAGATATGCATGTCTTAAAACTCTGTCATCTTCATTTCCATGTATATCAAGATGTTTTTCTACAACTATTTTGTTTAATGTCAAAGTGCCAGTCTTATCAGTACAAAGTATATCCATTGCTCCGAAATTTTGAATAGCATCTAATCTCTTGACAATTGTCTTATGTTTTGCCATTGTCACAGCACCTTTAGCAAGGTTTGTAGTGACTATCATTGGAAGCATTTCGGGAGTAAGTCCAACAGCTACAGCCAAGGCAAAAAGCAATGCATCCAACCAATTACCCTTTGTAAGGCCATTTATCACAAAAACAATTGGAAACATAACTGCCATAAACTTGATAAGCACTTTGCTGACATTGTTAATACCCTTTTCAAAACTTGTCATTGCCCTATGCCCTACAAGGGACTTTGCCATTGAACCAAAATAAGTACGGTCACCTGTTGAAAGAACTACAGCAATAGCAGAGCCACTTACTACATTGGTACCCATAAAGCATATATTTTCTAAGTCTGAGAGGTTTAAATCCTTAGCTTTCCTTTTTTCTTCTTTTAAATCCGGATATTTCTCAACTGGTTCAGATTCTCCTGACAAGGTCGCTTGGTTTATGAATAAGTCCTTGGAAGTAATAACCCTAACATCTGCAGGTACCATATCTCCTGCTGCCAAATGTATTATATCACCAGGTACTATTTCTTCCATTTTTATTTCTCTCTCACCTGTATCTTTGCGAATAACTGCAGCAGTCGTGTGAACAAGGGCTTTCAATTTTTCCGCTTCTATATTGGAGCGGTACTCTTGAACAAAGCGAAGCAGTCCACTAACCGTTACCATTATAGAGATAATAATTATGGTGCTCCAATCTCTGTCTTGAGGTGCAGTAAAAAGTACATCAGTTATATATGACACAATTGCCAAAAATACCAATATACCTATGAAGGGATTAATAAAAGCTTTAATCAATTGAATATACCAAGGAGCTGGTTTTTCATGGGCTACTTCATTTAAACCATACATTTCAAGTCTATCTTCTGCTTCCTCAGAAGTCAAACCTTCTCTATCTGTGCCTAATTGTGCCAAAACTTCATCTACATCTTTTTTCGCAAACTCAATTAATTGGGTAAGTATCGTATCTGTGAATCCATTTTTCTTTGCGATTTTGATCATTTCCATACACCTCCAAAACACAATAATAGACTAAGGCTGCTGAGTCTTTTGCAACCTTACAGTTACAGTATTTGTTTTTTTGTGAAAAACTTTCGCACTTAGACGATGGAATTAAAAGGAATTGTTTTGGAGGTATATGTAATAGGACATCAAAAGAAGGGATAAATAGGCATTTTAAGAAATAGCAAAATTTATTGAAAAGGCCACGTGTGAGAAGAATGGACGTGGCCTCAAACTATGCCCATCCTTCTTCAATGTCATATTACATATACCTTTATAGCTTTTACTACTACCTCCACCGTCCATTCTTCTCACCTCCGTTTTTTCGCAAATTAAAAAACCTCTCAACGAATGAAAGAGGTTTTTTAACATTTCAATTCGTTGAGCTTTGGCACTATACAGCTTTGGAGCATCCTCCAGCTGCATTAAGTAAAACCTTAATTCGGTAATACTTGTTGACCCGTTAGCATCTCTCGATGTTTCCGGGCAGCAGCGTATATCTGTATAGGAGCCTCACCTAACGATTGTATTAACTTGTGCCCTTCTACATTATATTCTTCTATTTACAATCTGTCAATCTATTTTGAAAAATTTTTTACAAAAACAACTTTGTAGCTATAAAATGGGTTAGATAAGAAAAAGTAATACCTATCGTTGAGCCCATTAATACATCTGAAGGATAATGCAGTCCAATGTATATCCTTGAAATCCCTACAAGTACTGCCAGCGAAATAAAGAACAGTGCAAGGCTTGGAAAAAACATTGAAAAAGTCATAGCAAGTGAAAAACTGGCAGTAGCGTGACCTGAAGGAAAAGAATAATCTTTTAAAAGATGTTTAAAAGTATTTGTATTAGCTAATACCATATAAGGCCTTGGTCTTGTATATTTTCTTTTTAAGAGCTGAACAAACAAATGGCTGCTTACAAGAGCAGTTAAAGCTTCTAAAGCAGAGGCTTTCACATTGTTTTTTCCGAAAAATATTAAAGATAAGCAAGAAAATATTGTAAAAAAAGGACCTCCTATATGAGTTATTTTAGGCATTATTTTGTCCAATATATTACATTTTATTCTTTTGTTTATATAGAAAAAAATGTTTTTGTCTTTGTCAAGAAGCACTCTTTTTATTTGCATCAGCAAAATCCCCTCCCTATAATCTCATTTCACTAATGCTTTCATCGAAATTTTTCAGCACAATTTCACACACTCTATCAGCGGAATTTTTATAAACCAATTCTTCCATTCTTTTTTCATATACTTAAGTTTATCAAGGTTTTCAAACAACAATTCTCTTAACTTTCAAAAGGATTTTATATTCTTTATATCTACAATTATATATACATTATCGTACTTTTCAAAAGCTTTTTCAACAGCCTTTGCTACTCTTTTATGGCCTGTTCCTATTTATCCATGGGCTTTCCCATAACCTTTGATTAAATTATCTTATGATAACATTAAAAAAACATTATAGGGATGTTAATTTTATGTTAAATTTTTTCTTACAAAATATTATACCATTATTTTGGCTATCCATTGAAAAAAAATAAAAAAGGGGAAATACCCCTTTAAGCAATTGCTTTCTTTTTAATTTCCTCGATAGCATTTCTAACTTGAGGAATTAGTGAAACTGCAAAACATATTGCCACTTCTACACCTATTATGCTTCCATTAACTAAAAGTGAATAAACTATAGGACTCATTCCTTTTGGCGCATAGCTTGCAAAAAAGAATACTCCGGATAAAAAGTGAGAGAAAAATCGTCCAAATCCGCCGACTAAAATTCCCAAACTCAGGTTTTTTCTAAAAAAGCCAGCAAGTCCTAATGCACCAAAAGCCAAAGGATAGTCGAGAAGTACTTGCACCCATTGGACTATAAAGGGGTCTTGAATAAGTTGCAAAAGTCCATATGCCATGCCAACAATCACACCAGGACCTGGTCCATAATAATACGCAAATATAAAAAGTGGAAGCATGCTGGCAGGCGTTATGGAACCACCCTGTGGCCAATGGTAAAACCTTATATATGACAGCACAAAAGAAATAGCGATTGAAAGTGCTCCGTAGACAAGCATCTTTGTGTCAAATTTGACACTTCTTCGCATCAGATATAAAAGAAAAGCTGCCAATAAAATTGCCAATATAACTGATAAGGTCACTGGTTTTATTTTGGCAAAATCAGAAAATATACTTATAATGTAGGACATAATAAAAAACACCTCCATGATATTTAGAGGCTATGTTCGCTGAAAAAAATACCGCGAAATGCGGTATTTTTGAGCCGCATTCCCTACGGAGGCATTACCCTCATCAGGTTCCAAGGGTTTGGCATCAATGCCATCTCAGCCATTAAGGCTCCCCCAGCGGACATAACCACCTATTTTGTTTTCACCTTTAATTTATCATTTTCTGTAGTCTGTGTCAAGAATAATTATCAAATGCGGATGGCCAAGCTTTGTAGGTTGCTGACGTTTTGCACACACATCAAATGGTATTAACTTGCCATCTCTTCCTCTTTTTCAAACTGACTGTTATAGAGACTTGCATAAAAACCGCCTTTTTTAAGAAGCTCTTCGTGGGTACCTTGCTCTATAATATCTCCATGGTTCATGACAAGTATCAAGTCAGCATCCCTTATCGTAGAAAGCCTATGAGCGATTATAAAGCTTGTGCGTCCTTTCATAAGGTAATCCATCGCTTTTTGTATTTGTATTTCTGTAAGGGTATCTACAGAGCTTGTAGCCTCATCGAGTATGAGAATTTTGGGATCTTTCAAAATAGCTCTTGCTATAGTTAGTAACTGCTTTTGCCCTTGAGAAATATTTGTGGTCTCTTCATTTAATACCATGTTATAGCCCCCTGGCAATGTCCTTACAAAACTGTCAACATGAGCTGCCTTAGCAGCTTTTATAACTTCCTCATCAGTAGCATCGAGACGGCCATATCTTATATTGTCCATAATAGTACCATTGTAAAGCCAAGTATCCTGAAGCACCATGCCAAAAAGTGAACGCAAATCTTCTCTCGTAAAATCTCTTATATCATGCCCGTCAATCAAAATAGCTCCTTCATTCACATCGTAAAAGCGCATTAAAAGTTTCACTATAGTAGTCTTTCCTGCACCAGTAGGACCGACAATTGCAACTTTTTGTCCTGCCTTAATAGAAGCAGAAAAGTTATTTATCACCATTTTATCAGGTCTATATCCAAAACGAACATTTCTAAACTCCACATTCCCTTTTATATCTTCAATTTTTACAGGCTGTGGATTATCTGGAACTTCCTCTTCTTCCTCCAAAAACTCAAATACTCTTTCTGCACAGGCAGCAGTTTGTTGCAGTATATTGGAAATATTTGCAATCTGAGCAATAGGCTGTGTAAAAGATCGGATGTACTGTATAAACGCCTGAATATCCCCCACTTCTATTGCATTTTTTATGACCAACCAACTACCCAAAACTGTAACCGCCACATAACCCAAGTTTCCTATTACATTCATAAGTGGCATCATAATACCTGTCAAAAACTGTGACTTCCAAGCTGCTCCGTACAAAGTGTTATTTAATACATCAAACTTTTCAATGCTCTTTTTCTCTCCATTAAAAGCCTTTACTATATTATGGCCTCCATATACTTCCTCCACATGACCATTTACATGCCCTAAATAATCCTGCTGCTCTCTAAAATACATTTGTGAATGTTTGACAATAAAGGCAATTACCAAAGAAGACAAAGGAATTATCAAAAGCGCCACTAAAGTCATAAGCCAGTTTATGGTAAACATCATAATCAAAACGCCTACTACTGTCGTCACAGAAGTGATTATCTGAGTCAAGCTTTGATTGAGAGTCTGAGTAATTGTATCCACGTCATTTGTAATACGTGACAATATTTCCCCTTGATTTGTGCTTTCAAAATATTTCAAAGGCAGGCGGTTAATTTTTTCAGAAATTTCTTTTCTAAATCTATAGGTAACTTTCATCGCAACCCCAGACATTATCCATCCTTGCAGGTATCCGAATAAAGCACTTAAACCATATAAGCCTATGAGAATTAGAATTATCTTTCCTACATATTCAAAGTCTATGCCACTGCCTTGCCCTGTTATTTTATTCATTACACCTTCAAAAATTTTGGTTATGGCTTTACTGAGTATTTTAGGACCCGCAATGGAGAAGGAAGCACTAAGAGCTGCTAATATAAATACACTTATTATAGAAATTTTATAAGCTGATAAATATTTTATCAACTTTTTCATTGTGCCTTTAAAATCTCGCGCTTTTTCTCCACCGCGAACCATGCCATGGGGACCGCCTCCCATTCCTGGCCCGCGAAGTCTGGGCATCTGTTTGGGGTCTATTCTTCTATTTTCACTCATGCCAATTCCTCCTCCGACAGCTGTGATAAAGCTATTTCTCTGTAAGTTTGACAGTTTTTAAGTAGGTCTTTGTGTTTCCCTATGCCCACAATTTTACCTTCTTCAAGCACTATTATTTGGTCTGCATGCAAAAGAGTTGACACCCTTTGTGACACCATTATAACAGTGCTTGATTTTAGCCTTTCTCTTAAGGCTTTCCTTAAAGCTGACTCTGTTTTGAAGTCAAGAGCTGAAAAACTTTCATCAAAAATGTATATTTCAGGCTTTTTAACAAGAGCACGAGCAATGGAAAGCCTCTGCTTTTGCCCTCCTGAAACGTTTGTTCCTCCTTGTGCAATCTCTGAATCAAATTTCTTGGTCTTTTCATTTATAAATTCCATTGCTTGTGCAATTTCTGCTGCTTCTTTTACTTCCTCGTCCGTAGCCTGGTCATTTCCGTATTTCAAATTTGATTTAATTGTACCACTGAAAAGCCAACTTTTTTGGGGTACATATCCTATTCTGCTGCGTAAATCTTCCTGCCTTACCTCTCTTACATCTACACCATCAACCAAAACCTGTCCTTCTGTCACATCGTAAAATCTCAAGATCAAATTCACTAAGGTACTCTTTCCAGAACCTGTTCTTCCTATTATGCCTACTGTCTGCCCTGGCAAAACCTTGAAGTTTATATCCTTTAAAGCGTATTCTTCAGCACCTGGATATTTAAAAGATACATTCCTAAATTCTACAGTTCCAGCCATATTTTCATTAAATTGTTTTGGATTTTCTGGGTCTTTTATAGAAGGCTCTGTAGCCAAAACCTCAGCAATACGCTCTGCCGATACTGATGCTCTTGGTATCATTATAAACAGCATTGAGAACATCAAAAATGCAAAGATAATCTGTATAGCGTATTGCATAAATGCCATCATGTCTCCAACTTGCATGCTGGAATTTTGGATTTGGTGAGCTCCTACCCATACTATCAAAAGAGTAATTCCATTCATCACAAGCATCATAGATGGAAATATAAATGCCATAGCACGATTTACAAAAAGCCCTACTTTTGTAATATCTTGATTAGCTTTGTCAAAGCGCTCTTCTTCAAATTTTTGATTATTAAAAGCTCTTACCACCATTATTCCTGACAAATTTTCACGAGTAACTAAGTTTAATCTATCAATCAATTTTTGCATTAGCATAAACTTGGGCATCGCAATGGAGTACAATGCTGATATTATACCTAAAAGTACTATTACTGCTAAAGCTATAATCCAAGACATTGAAACACTTTTGCTAAGTGCTCTAAATACACCACCTATACCCATTATAGGCGCATAAAACACCATTCTTATCATAATTACAAGAAGCATTTGTATTTGTGTAATATCATTTGTAGTTCTTGTTATCAAAGAAGCCGTAGAAAATTTGTCAAATTCAGCATTAGAGAAGCTCTCTACTCTTGCAAATAAATCTCTTCTCAAATCTCTCGCTACTCCAGCTGCCACTTTTGATGCAAAAAATGCTACCATAATAGTGCTTAATGCACTCAGTCCAGTTATCAATAGCATTATAAGGCCAGTATGAAGAATGTAATCAGTTTGAATTTTGTCTGTATTTATGCCAATTGCCTTGTATTCTTCTTTTACAGCCATTGTTGCAGCTTGTATAACCATATTGTCACCTAAAGAAGCAAACTTTTTGTTCATTTCATCTCTTATTTGAATAAGTTGCTCTTCTGGCAGTTGAGACATCATAGCAAAGAGGTCTACATTTGCCGGTATTTTCTTTCCATTAAATTCTATACTTCCGTTTTTTGCACTGGCTTTAGCTTTTTCCACACCTGTAACAGCTAAAAAGGCTTTCCCCATAGGTAAATTTATTTTGTCAATTTCTGATTTATCTACGCTTTTAAGGACATATACAGGCTCTTTTGAAAGAATAGGATATTTTTTTACATATTTATCATAATCAGGACTGGATTTGTCTACTAATGTATAATCTTTTAAAATCTCTTCCTTTTCTTCAGGTGTAACAAATAGCAAAAGTTTATCCATTTCGCTTTTCCTTATAGCCTCAGGAACTGCATTTACTATGCCACCTTGCTGTATTCCATTGTTAACTATCTTGGACATATAGTCAGGCAATGACAAATCACTCATTGCTTGAACAAATATAAAGAACACTGCTAAAAAAATCAACAGAATATAGGGTTTTAAATATTTCGCCAGTTTTACCATACCAACACCTTCTCCTCCTAAAAATTTGCCTCGATTTCTTTTGTGAGAACTACTTCTTTTTAAATTTCTACTTCCTCAACTTATTTACTTAATTTTGTTATACTTCCTCACTATAAATCATGTTGTTTTTCCAATATTTTTTTCAGTGCTTCTAATCCTTCAATTATTTTATTAAGGTCTTGTGGGCTTGCTCTACTTATTAATTTTTCAAACTTCTCTTCAGCTTCTTTGAAATGTTTTTGAAAAGTATCTTTAAACTTAGGAGTCACACTGACATAAACAACTCTTCTATCTTCAGTGCTTCTCGTCCTCTCTACCAAGCCTTGCTTTTCTAACCTGTCAATAATGCCAGAAACAGTGCTATTGGAAAGCCCTAATCTCTGACTTAAGTCACTTACTTTCATTTCACCATAACGGGCTAAAATGCCCATAAGCATTCCTTGTGGTCCTGTAATGTCAAAATCTTTGCACTCGTATTTCATAGAATGCTTTATAATATTCATTATTTGTTTTAAAAGCTTAAGTATTTTCAATCCACTGTTTATCTCTTCCATTTTCACCACCGCATTTTAAATTATTTCGCATGCGAATATTTTGTATTCAAATATTTCTGATACAAAATATATTGTACTCTTCTCATAATAGTATGTCAAGATTTCTTAAAGCTTTTCAAAAAAATAAAATAAAAAAACCGCTAATAAAATTAAAAGCGGTTTTACATATTAGAAAAAATCTCTAACACTGCCTCCAGTTCATAAGTATTTACAACATCTTTTGCTTCAAGCCACCCCTTTCTTGCAATACCAATGCCATACTTTACATCTTCCAACCCTTCTACACTGTGGGCATCCGGACATATGGCAAATTTTACACCTTTATCTTTTGCATATTTTATATATCTCCAGTCAAGGTCTAATCTATAGGGGCTGGCATTTATCTCAATTATTTTGCCGTATTCTTTTGCCGCGTCAATTACTTGATAGACGTCAATTTCATAGCTGTCTCTTGCCAGTAAAAGCCTTCCAGTCAAATGGCCTATTATCTTTGTGTATTTATTTTTAATGGCGTTTATCACTCTTTTTGTCATCTCTTCTTTAGTCATTCTAAAATGAGAATGTATAGAAGCTATAACCAAATCGAATCTTTTTAAAATTTCTTCGTCGTAGTCTAATGACCCATCCGGCAAAATATCCGATTCAATACCTTTAAATATGACTATATCATCGTATTTTTTGTTTAACTCTTCTATTTCTTCCCACTGTTTTAATAGCATTTCCTCTGCCAATCCACCGGCATAAAAAGCAGATTTACTGTGGTCAGTAATTGCTATGTATTTATATCCTAGCTTTCTCGCTCTCTCTACCATATCAACAAGAGAATTTCTACCGTCGCTATAAGTAGTGTGTACATGAAATACGCCTTTTAAATCTTTTTCTTCTATCAAGGCAGGTATTTCTCCTCTTTCTGCCGCCTCAATTTCTCCCATGTTCTCTCTAAGCTCTGGAGGAATATAAGACAAATTAAGTTTATTAAAAATTTCCTCTTCAGAGCTGCATTTAATAAGGACATCCCCTTTAAAAAGCCCGTATTCGTTCATTTTTATGCCCATCTCTTTTGCTCTATGCCTCATAGCTGTGTTGTGTTCTTTACTTCCTGTAAAATGGTGAAGAGCATAAGGGAATTCCTCATCTTTTACTACTCTTAAATCTGCATTTATTCCTGAGTTTAGTGTTACGCTTGTCTTTGTATCCCCTTTTGCTATCACATCCCGTACCTCTTCATAGGAAGCAAACAAGTCCATAAGTTTTTCGGGATTATCAGAAGTAGCCAGTATGTCAATGTCTTTTACGATTTCCTTTTTGCGCATTAGACTTCCCGCAATCTCACATCTTATAGTAAGCCCTGTCCCTTCCAAATACTCTTTAAGCTTGACTGCTTCTTGATAGGCTTCAAAATATAGGTGCTGTCCTGTAAACTGCTTTATAAACTGTATTCCTTCAAAAATCTTCTTCTGTGTTTTTTCACCAAAACCAGGAAGGTCCACAAGCCTATTTTCAACACAGGCGTATTCTAATTCGCCAATTGTCGTAATCCCCAGTTTTTCATGCAATGTCTTTATCTTTTTAGGGCCTAATCCCGGGATTTTTAACATCTCTATGAGGCCCGGAGGCACTGATTCCTTTAATTTTTCGTAATACTCAAGCCTTCCTGTTGTTATAAGCTCTGTCAGCTTTTTATTTAACGCTTCTCCTATGCCTTTTACATCTTTTAACCTATCTTCTTTCACAAGGGTCTCTATATCTTCATCAAGAACTTCTATAGTGCGAGCCGCATTGTAATAAGCCCTTGCCTTAAAGGGATTTTCTCCTTTCAACTCGAGTAAAAGCCCAATCTCATTCAATATATCCACAACAGTTTTTTTATCCATAATTCACCACTTCTTTTTTAATTATTTATATATAACTCAATGGTCCTCAAAAATTCATAAACATCGTCAATTTTCTTTGTCAAAAAATTTCTTATATAACTCCACTTTATATCAAGATATTGATGGGCAAGGACATTTCTAAGTCTTGCTATTTCTGCTATGGATTTGGCAAGCTCTATATCTATTACTTTTATTTCCCCTAATTTTAATATTATCTCTCTATAAGAATCGGGTATTTCAACATTTTCATTGGCAATCAAAATTTTTGAAATGTCAATAAGTGCATTGGCTATATTTTCAATCATCCTTTCAACATTTCTTCTAACTATCCTATTGGCATTGTATTCTTGAAAGCTCAACTCTTTATGCGCTTTTAAATCTTCCAATTCAATTTGTATAAATTCAATCCTTTTTATCACATTAATTTTATCAGAATCTTTAAGCATTTTTCTCCCTTCTTTCCTGTCTGTATCTATATATATCAAGAACAGTTTTTCTAAAATCTTCTGCCTCCATAGACACTTCAAGCATGTAGTTTATATAAAAATCATGGTCATTTATTATAATCTTTTTTCCTCTCAAAGCTTCCCAAGCAACAGTAGCATTGGCTATATTCAAAACAATAAGGTCAACATCCCTTTTAAGCAAATCCTCCAATTCATTCCATAAACCATAGACAAATTTCTCATCATATTCTTTAAGGTAAACTGCTATGTCAATGTCTGATTCCTTTGTAGCTTTTCCTTTGGCAACAGAGCCAAACAAAAAAGCCATAACTATATTCTCTTTATTTTTAAAAAACTCTTTTAAAGTTTCCAAATAATCCATTCTATCACCTGCTCTTTATCTCCATTATACCATAAAAAAGTTAAAAAATAATGTCACAATTGACAAAATTACTACCAATTGCACCATTGTAGATAGTTAAATCTTTACCCCCTCAAGACTTAATAAAAACTTTTTTATCTCAATCCCCCCTCCAAAGCCTGTCAAATTGCCATCCTTTCCTATAACTCTGTGACAAGGAATTATAATAGGAATAGGATTTTTATTAAGAGCCTGTCCTACCGCTCTTGCTGCCTTTGGCTTGCCAATCAATTTAGCAATTTCTCCATATGTTTTAACTTTCCCATAGGGAATTTTTGAAATTTCACGCCACACAGCTTTTTGAAAATCTGTACCTTGCAAATCCAACCGCACATCAAAATTTTTTAATTTCTTTTGAAAATATAGGTCAAGTTGACGTATACACTCTTCAATATAAAAATCGCTGCCTTCTTTAAAGCCTTCTAATGAAGATTTCTCATTTTCAAAGTCAATACGACATATGCCTTTACCCGAAGAAAATATTGTAAGCATGCCAATAGGCGATAAGAATTTTTTATACAGCACCTTCTCATCTCCTTAAAAATTTAAAAACTGGTAATTTGATTATATCACAATATAATCTGCAAAAACATAATGTAAAATTTTTTGAGTAATCGTTTCATATCGATTTATCACTATTGACATCATTTTAAACCTGTTTTATTATAAAAGTGTAAAGAGATTGTTAAATGAATAACAATTAAAATATAGAGCAAACTATTGTTAACTTCTAATTTTTATAGAAAAATACTTAAATTTTTCGAAGTACACTTTGACAATCTCTTTATTTAAATAAAATATTTTGTTAAATTATTATCAATATGGAGGTGTTCTTATGCCTAACTTATTACAAGAAAGAAGAGAAGTAAAAGAAAAAACAGAAGTGAAAGAAACGCTGGATGTTAAAAGACAAATAGACCAATTAGTAGAAAAAGCACAAAGAGCACAAGAAAAATTCATGTCTTATACCCAAGAACAAATAGATAAAATAGTTAAAGCTATGGCTTTGGCTGGTATTGAAAATCATGTGAGATTGGCAAAATTAGCCCATGAAGAAACAAAAATGGGTGTTTATGAAGACAAAATAACGAAAAATCTTTTTGCAGTAGAATATGTGTACAATTATATAAAAGACAAAAAGACTGTCGGCGTCCTTAGTGAAAACTTAGAAGAAAATTATATGGAAGTGGCAGAACCTGTAGGAGTTATAGCCGGCGTAACACCCGTTACAAACCCTACTTCTACAACAATGTTCAAAAGCTTAATCGCTATTAAAACAAGAAATCCAATAATTTTTAGCTTTCACCCAAAAGCATTAAAATGTAGTATAGAAACAGCAAAGACCATGTACGAGGCAGCATTAAAAGCTGGTGCACCAGAAGGATGCATAGGTTGGATTGAAACGCCTTCAATTGAAGCAACGCAACTTCTCATGACACATCCCGGCGTCTCCCTTATCCTCGCAACAGGCGGCGCTGGAATGGTAAAAGCCGCTTACAGCTCAGGAAAACCCGCCCTTGGCGTAGGTCCTGGCAATGTCCCCTGCTACATTGAAAAAACTGCAAATATTAAAAGAGCAGTCTCAGACCTAATACTTAGCAAAACTTTTGACAATGGCACAGTATGCGCATCAGAACAAGCTGTGATAATAGACGAAGAAATAGCAGATGAAGTGAAAAAATATGAAAGAATATGGTTGCTATTTTCTCAATAAAGAAGAGACTAAAATGCTAGAAGAATTCGCTATAGACAAAAACACCGGTTTAATGAATCCAGCAGTTGTAGGTCAACCGGCAACAAAAATTGCTGAAATGGCTGGATTTAAAGTACCTGAAAACACAAAAATACTTGTAGCTGAATATCCTGCTGTAGGACCAGAATATCCTCTCTCCAGAGAAAAGCTAAGTCCAATACTTGCTTTATACACAGTCAAAGATTACAACGAAGGCATAAAAAGATGTGAAGAAATGACAGAATTCGGCGGACTTGGTCACTCTGCAGTAATACATTCTGAAAACCAACAAATTATTAATGAATTTGCAAAAAGAGTACGAGCAGGAAGAATTCTTGTAAACGCCCCTGCTTCTCAAGGAGCTATTGGAGATATTTATAACACGGCTATCCCATCTTTGACTTTGGGTTGCGGTACAATGGGTAGAAATTCAACAACAGATAATGTAAGTGTTTATAACCTTATAAACATAAAACGAGTTTTTATAAGAAAAGAGAGAATGAAATGGTTCAGAGTTCCACCACAAATTTATTTTGAAAGAGGGTCATTACAATATCTGTCACAAGTAAAAGGCAAAAAAGCCTTTATTGTAACAGACCCTGTGATGGTTAAATTAGGTTTTGTAGATAAAGTAACGTATCAATTAGATAAGGCAAATATTAAATATGAAATATTCTCTGAAGTTGAACCAGATCCTTCAGTTGACACTGTAGAAAAAGGGGTAAAAATAATGAGAGGGTTTGAGCCTGACTTACTAATAGCTGTAGGTGGTGGTTCTGCAATAGATGCAGCGAAGGGAATGTGGCTTTTCTACGAATACCCTGATACAAAATTCGAAGACTTAAGGTTAAAATTTATGGACATAAGAAAAAGAACTTATAGATTTCCTGAACTGGGGAAAAAAGCTTTATTTATCGCAATACCAACCACCAGCGGTACAGGTTCTGAAGTTACTGCCTTTGCAGTTATAACAGACAAAAAGAAAAATATAAAGTACCCTCTCACAGATTACGAATTAACACCAGATATCGCTATAATAGACCCTGACCTCACAATGACAATACCACCCTCTGTCACAGCAGACACTGGTATGGACGCTTTAACCCATGCTATTGAAGCCTATGTATCTGTAATGGCATCAGACTATACAGACGCTCTCGCAGAAAAAGCTATAAAATTGATATTTGAATATCTACCTAAAGCATACAAAAACGGGCAAGATAAAGTCGCCCGCGAAAAGATGCACAATGCTTCATGCATAGCTGGAATGGCCTTCACAAATGCATTTTTAGGAATAAACCATAGTATGGCTCATATACTTGGTGCTAAATTCCATCTTCCACACGGAAGAGCAAATGCAATACTTCTGCCCTATGTCATAGAATACAATGCTGAGTTACCTAAAAAATTTGCTTCATTCCCACAATATGAATATCCCAAAGCAGCCGAGAAATATGCAGAAATTGCAAAATTCTTGGGACTTCCTGCATCAACCATTGAAGAAGGAGTAAAAAGCCTCATTGAAGCAATAAAAAATCTTATGAAAGAGCTTAATCTTCCTTTGACACTTAAAGAAGCAGGCATAAATAAAGAAGAATTCGAAAAACAAATAATGGAAATGTCTGATATAGCCTTTAATGACCAGTGCACCGGTTCAAACCCAAGAATGCCATTGGTATCCGAAATTGCAGAAATATATAGAAAAGCCTATGGAGAATAAGGGTAAATTTTTAGTTTACCCTTATTCTATTTCCAAAACAGAAGTGAATTTTTCTATAAAAGATACTCCTGAAGTTGTCGGCAGAAAAGTAGAGGTTACCATAACTTCATTTACAGGAACAAATTCATATTTATCTTCCTTTTTCTCTCCATACCCATGAAAATTATGTATTATATAAGGAATGCCTTTTTCTTTTCCAATGTAAATCATAGCATGCCCTGGCATATAGACTAATGCTCCTGGCTTTACACTGTCGAACACTTTTATTCTTTCTTCATTTGACATTCCCTCAATAAATTTATAGGATTTGTCCGCTACTGCTTCTTGCTCATTAGCATTCCTAGGAAGCCTTATGCCAAAAGTTTTAAAAACATACATTATATAGCTTGAACAATCTCTTCCCCCAAAACTATCTCCCCACCCATACCTATCACCTAAAAGTTTAAAAGCTTGCTTTAGAATATTTTCTCTTGTATATGGAAGGTATCCTAAATTTATATCTTCTTTTTTGGAAATCAAAGAATACTTAAATTGAAGATTTCCATTACTATCTCTTACAGGTATTTTAATTACATAATTGCCTTCTACGGATTGATTGCCTATATGCCTTGGAACTTTGTTTGTTTCGAGAGGTATCTTAGTACCCATTGTAAATTCCAGTTTAGAAATGCTTATATCAAAAGGATTACTCCGAGTTTTTGTGTAGTTTCCTGTGACCACTAAAAATTTATAGGAATTTACATAATCAAATAACTCTTTTTTGTCCTTTGAAATTGCAATATCCTCTGCTTTAATCCATCCTCTGTAATTGTACATCTGTATAAAAAACCATTTTCTATCTTTACTTTTGTGTAAAATAACTAAAGGTTCAAAAGCTTGACATCCCGTCTCTTGAAACCTGTCAAATTCAATATCTCCCTGCTTGTCAAAAACAGCTTCCTCCGTGGGAAAACTTCTAATAGAAGTATTTCGAATTGCTATACCGTATTTTACTGGATTTACATCCTCAATTTTTTCTAAATTTGTATTTTCTATTACATCGTCATAAAAGTCTTCTTCTATGAGGTTGCCGTACCTATTGTACATAGACTTTTTGGGTATCTCATAACTTTTGATTAACTTAATAAGCTCATCTTTTTTTAAACTCTCTTTATATGTCTCAATGTCACATACCATACCTACTTTATTTATTATCTTTCTGTTAAAGTTTTCAATCTCTTGTGGTGTCATAATAACTTTGTCGGCATTGTCTATTTTCCTAATCCAATATTCTGGACTTAACATATCTTCAATAACCTCAAACATACAAACTCTCCTCTCATATATGCAAATTTATACACGCCTATTATAGAAAAATTTTAAAAAAATGAAACTAAAAGCGAACTTTTTCGTCTATATTATAGAGATATGTTTTACAAAGGGGCGGTATACTAAATGGAGAAAAAATTTTATTTAGCCATTTTTTTAATACTGAGTATATTATGTCTTCTTCTTGGGATAACAATATTTTTAACTGCTTTTCATCATGGCATCTAGATTTTTAATACATAAAAGAAAGCGAGAAGGAGTGACAAAGTTTGTCAATCTCCTTCTCCTATTTTTTCGTTATGCTCTTTCAAAATAATTTGCAACTTCTTTAAGGTAGTCAATTATTGTAAGATGTTGTGGACATACGCTCTCACAGGTACCACATTCAATGCAGGAACTCGCTTTTGCATCTCCCAAATCTTTATAAGCCTTACGGTTAGCCTCATAAATGTTATACATATGAGCTTCGTTGTAAAGTTCAAAGTTCCTTGGTATATTTACACCATTTGGACAAGGCATACAGTAGTTACACCCTGTACAGGCAATTGGTGAAAGCTCTTTGTATTTGTTTCTAACTTTACTCACAATCTCAAGTTCTTCTTTTGTTAAGGTATTTATTCCTGACCTTTTTGCGCTTTCAATATTTTCTTTTAGTTGCTCAAACGTGCTCATGCCACTTAACACAACCGAAACCTCCGGCTGATTCCATAACCATTGAAGTGCCCACTCTGCAGGGGTACGCTTAACCTTTGCAGTATCCCAAATGTCTTGCACTGCTTTTGGAGGGTTGGCAAGCCTTCCTCCTCTTATAGGCTCCATTATTACAACACCTAAGCCTTTTGAAGCAGCATGTTTTAATCCCTTCTCTCCAGCCTGCACATCTATGTCCATATAGTTGTACTGTATTTGACAGAAATCCCATTTGTCATAATAATCTACAATCTCTTGGAATACAGGATACTCATCATGGAAGGAAAACCCTATGTATCTTATCTTCCCTTCTTGCTTTTTCTTTTCAGCCCAGCTTAAAGCATCAACTTTTTTCATGTTCTCCCATTTATTTTTATCTAAAGCATGCAAAAGATAAAAATCTATGTGGTCTGTCTGAAGTTTCTTGAGCTGTTCATTTAAATATTTGTCCATATCTTCTTCCTCGTTAATTAGCCAGGTGGGAAGTTTCGTAGCAAGAAAAGTTTTTTCTCGGTAACCATCTTTTAAAGCTTTACCTGCAACTATTTCGCTGTTACCTCCATGATACGGCCATGCTGTATCAATATAATTCACGCCATTGTCAATGGCATACCTTATCATCTTTATCGCTTCAGCCTCATCTATTTTGCTGTTATCATTATCAATTACAGGAAGCCTCATTAAACCAAATCCTAATGCAGATACTGCTATATTTAGTTTGCCAAATTGTCTGTATTGCATCTCATCCTCTCCCCTTTGTAAATATGTTTTAAGTTAATTATAACATAGCGAATTGCATAAACAAAAATCTCTTTAATATTGACATTTAGAAAATATTAGTGTATTATATAATTAGTTCACTAGTACAATATGGAGGTGTTGTATTGAAAATTGAGTTTGATGAAAAAATACCCATTTACCTTCAAATAATGAAGGCAATAAAACAAGAGATAGCTACAGCAAATTTAAAAGCAGGTGATAAATTGCCTTCTGTCAGAGAAATGGCAGAAATTTTAAAAGTAAATCCCAATACTGTCCAAAGAGCATATCAGGAACTTGAAAGAGAACAAATCACCTATACACAAAGAGGAATGGGAACCTTTATTACAAACGATGTACAAAAACTAAAATCATTAAAAAAAGAAATGGCAATGGAATTAGTCACATCCTTTGTAAATGAAATCAAAAATTTAGGTTTTAACATGGATGAAATAATAGAAATTGTAAAAGAATCCTTAGAAAGGGAGGTTAAGTAATTGGACACAATTTTAAAAATCTCTAATTTAACAAAAAATTATTACAATACCCAAGCCTTGAAAGGCATAGACTTAGAAGTTGAAAGAGGAAAAATCTTAGGGCTTTTAGGTCCTAATGGCAGTGGTAAAACTACATTAATGAAAATTATAGCTGGCATACTAAAGCCTACTTCAGGAGAAGTGCTAATTGAAGGTAAAAAGCCGGGAATTTATAAGAAGCAAATTGTATCTTATTTACCTGATGTAAATCCTCTTTATAAGTGGATGAGGGTGAAAGATGCTGTAAATTTTTTCAAAGATTTTTACAATGATTTTGATGAAGAAAAGGCTAAATCAAATTTAGACTTTATGGAGCTTAAAGAAAACCAAAAAGTCTCTTCCCTTTCAAAAGGCATGTTAGAAAGGCTTCTTTTAGCACTTTTCTTGTCAAGAAATGCTAAACTTTATATTTTAGACGAACCTTTAGGCGGCGTAGACCCCCGTGCAAGAGACAAAATAATAGATACCATAATAAAAAACATTAATGAAGATAGCTCAATGGTTATTTCTACTCATATTATAAGAGACATAGAAAAAGTTTTTGATGAAGTAGCCTTTCTCTCTGAAGGAACAATAATTTTAAAAGAAGAAACAGAAGATTTAAGGAGAAAAAAAGGAAAATCAATTGATGAAATTTTTAGGGAGGTATATGCTAATGTTTAAACTTATAAAATATGAATTGCAGGGAAGATCCAAATATTACATTGCAGCTTTAATAGGGATGTTTTTTATGTTTTTTTATATAAATATGAGACTTACTTCCAAGGATTTTACAGTTTCGCTAGCTTTTTCATTTTTAGCAATTTACTTAGTCTACATTGTTCTTGTAATATCAGGTATAATACTCTATGCAAAAGATGTCTTTGGAAACTCTGGATATTTGATTTTTACAATTCCCAAAAGAGGAGAAACAATATTGGGGGCAAAATTAATAGTTGCTATTGCTGAATTTCTAATATTTATGTTTACTGTTGTTTTGCTATCCTATTTGAATCTATCAATAAATTACCCTGTGGAAATAGTAAACAATTTTATTTTAGAATATAAAAATACTCTAATACCTGCTTCTACACTTATAACACTTTTCTTTATCTTTTTAATTCTTCTGTCATATTTTAGCATAACTCTTGCAAAAACAATTTTTTACTCAAACAAATACGCCATATGGATTTCTCTCATGTTGATGTGGTTAATTTATTTTATAATAAACAAACTTATTACCCTTATATCAAAATTATTCCCTTATTCCATTCATATTGGAACTGGCAGTATAATCGCAAAAGCCGTTAACACTAACTCTAATATAACAATGTATCTTACACCATTAGATTTAAATATCGCCGCTCTAACTTTTGAAACATTTACACTTTTTATTCTCTTTATCGCAACCTCATATTTAATTGACAGCAAAATGAACTTATAATAACTAAAAGGGCCAAAAAGCCCTTTTAGTTACTCCCTTTCCTTTCTGTATTTGTCCATTATCTCTGAGAAAATCTCTGCATTTGTAGGAGGCGTATAGGATATAGCATTAGCGCCTGCTTCTATCGTCTTTAAAATGGTTTCCTCAGTAGGACCTCCTGTTGCAATAATGGGTATGTCGGGACAAATATCTTTTACACGTTTTACTAAATCAGGTGTCTTTTGTGCACCAGATATGTTAAGTATTGTAGCGCCAGCTTCTACTCTCCCTTTTATGTCCTCTTTCTCCGACACTATAGTTACAACAATAGGTATATCTATTGTCGCTCTAATTTTTTTGATTATATCATTGGCAGTAGGAGCATTTACAACAACTCCCATTGCTCCAGAAAATTCCGCGTCAAGAGCCAAGTTAACAACTCTTTTGCCCTGTGTAAGTCCTCCACCCACCCCACAAAATACCGGTATATCCGCTGCCATCATAAGAGCGTGAGTAATAACTGGCTGAGGAGTAAACGGATATACTGCTAAAACAGCATGAGCATTAGTATTTCTAATCAAAGCAATATCTGTTGTAAAAACAAGGGATTTTATTAATTTACCATAGACCTTTATTCCCGAAGCTTTTTGATGAATAACTTCAGGAACTAAAACCATCTTTTGCCTTAAAGGTGAAGTTATCTCGGGAACAAAATTATCAGACATTTTATCACCATCTTTTGCTCTTATTTTATAAAAATATTATACCAATAATTGTTTATAAATCAATGCCTTTTAAGAATTAATTCCATATTTTTCAAAGATCCATTTCTTACCGTATAAAGTCCATACAAAGCAAGAAAACACTATTAAAATTATCTTATTATTTCTTTACTTTTTAGTGTTTGAAAACAATTTTAGTTTAAAAATAATATTAAATTTTAAATTGTATTGTGTTTTTGCCACTTTTTTGAAGGCTTATTAAATTTTTGTGAAAAAATTTCACAAAATATGTACAAAAATCATCTTTGTTTGCATAAAATTTAAATAGGAATTTAAAAGTTAATAATTTTTATCTTCACATTTTAATAGATTTTAAAAATATATATACAAAATTAAAAAAAGCCCGCAAAAGATTTACACTTTTAATGGGTATGTTGTCAATATGTATTAAATATGCTATAATAGTAATTGTGTACAAAATAAATATAATTTAAAATAAAATGTAAGGGGGATTTAAAAAATGCTAAGAAAAAAGTGGCTTCCTCTAGTTGTGACCCTAATTTTTATCCTATCTGTTTTTTTGACCTCCTGTGGTAAGACAGAAACTCAAACGCCACAACAATCTCAAGAACAAAAAACAACACCTACAGCTTCAGTTCAAGATAGCGACAACTGGACTAAAGCAAAAGACACTTCAAAAATACCAGAAGCATCAAAGGCTCGTACCGACACACTTATAATAGGTCTTCATGAGCCAAAAGGAGTTTTCAATCCTCTCTATTCTGAAACATCATATGACAATTATGTAAACAGCGCTATTTTTGATAGTTTACTAGAGGTAGACTTCGATGGAACATACATTCCATCTCTTGCAAAGAGTTGGGATATAGACAAAGATAACAATACTATCACCTTCCATTTACGAGATGACGTAAAATTTAGTGATGGAACACCTTTGACAGCTAAGGACGTAGAATTTTCTTATTATGTACTAGCTGATCCTACTTATGATGGGCCAATTGCTTTATCTGCAGCAGGAATCAAAGGGTTTAAAGAATATAATGAAGGAAATGCAGACAAAATTGAAGGAATAAAAGTAATAGATGACCATACAATACAGATTCAATTAGAAAAAGTTCTCGGAACATCTTTGTCAGACCTTAATATCCCAGTTATCCCACAACATTATTATGGAAAAGACTTTGCTAAAGGCAAATTAGACGGAGTAAAGGCTTTAGAACAGCAGCCACTCGGCTCAGGTCCCTATGTATTTGAAAAATTTGTTCCTGGTCAAGAAGTTCGCTTAGTAGCAAATGAGAATTACTGGAAAGGTGCTCCAAAAATTAAACACTTAATTTACAAAACTACAACAGAGGAAACAGCTGTTCAAATGTTACAAACCGGTGAAACAGACTATGAGACCTCAAACATCACAGCAAAGAAAGATAACGTAGAGTTGCTAGAAAGCCTTGGATTTGTTGATTATAGCTTACTTCCAACTAATGGTTATGGTTATATAGCTTTCAATCACAAATTGCCAAAATTCCAGGATGTAAGAGTGCGTAAAGCATTAGCTTATGGTCTTAACCGCAAAGCTATAGTTGATGCTGTATATCAGGGCTTAGCAGAAGTAAGAGATGTGCCACAGTCTAAAGTATCATGGGCATATCCTGATGAAAAAGACATAATACATTATGACTATAACCCAGAAAAAGCAAAGCAGCTTTTAGATGAAGCTGGTTGGAAATTAGGACCAGATGGTTATCGTTATAAAGATGGTCAGAAATTTACAATACACTTCTTAGCTTCATCACCTAATCCAGTAAATGATGCTTTAGTGCCAATGGCAGTAGAAAATTATAAAGAATTGGGTATAGAATTTGTGGCAGAACCTCTTGAATTCAACGCCATAATTGACAAGGTCAATAAAGGCGATTTTGAAATGTACTTCATGGCTTGGGGCTTAACTCCTGAACCAGATCCTTATACTATATTCTTCTCAAAAGGGTCTCAGAATAAAATAGGGTATGCAAATCCAAAAGTTGATGAACTCATACTAAAGGGCCGTGAAGAAACAGATATTAATAAACGCAAGGAAATTTACCATGAACTTTACAAAGTATTAAACGATGACTTGCCATACATCTTCCTGTATCAGAGAAATGACCTCAATGCAAAGAACAGCAGAGTAGTAGGATTCCAGATCTCATCTTTCAGAGATTTTACTTATTCACTGTATCAAGCAGAAATTCTTCAGTACTAATTTAAATTTAAAAAGCCCGGGCTGTTAAGGGCCGGGCTTTTCATCTATTAGGAGGGATAGAATGACACAGTTTATTATACGCAGACTACTACAGAGTATTCCTACATTAATTGGAGCTTCTATAATAATATTTTTAATTTTTGCAATGGCACCTGGTGACTACGTCACCTCTCAACTTCAAAATCCTAAGATGACTGAGGAAAGGGCTGCACAATTAAGGGCCCTTTATGGATTGGACAAACCACTCCCTCAAAGATATATATCTTGGGCAAGCGGTGTCTTAAAAGGTGATTTGGGCGACTCTTTATTGTTTAAAAAACCTGTAGTACGAGTAATAAATGATTTTATATGGAATTCCTTTATATTGGGAGTAGCTATAATGTTTTTTGAATGGTTAATTGCCTCTATAATAGGTATCTATTCTGCTATACGGCAGTATTCTGTATTTGACACTATAGCTACCTTGCTTGTATTTATCCTTTACTCTTTACCCTCTTTCTTCTTAGGTCTTGTTATGCTTAAAGTTTTTGCAGTAGACCTCAAATGGTTCCCCTTAGGTGGAATGATAACAACAGGATCCAATTATACTGGTTGGGCCCATATAGTTGATGTTGCAAAGCACATGGTGCTTCCTGTTGCTACTCTAACTTTAATAAGTGTAGGGGGCTTAAGCCGCTATTTTAGGGCAAATATGCTAGAAGTCATAAAGCAAGATTATATAAGGACTGCCAGAGCTAAAGGCTTAAAGGAAAGAACTGTTATTTTTAAACATGCTTTAAGAAATGCTCTTCTACCTTTGATCACTTTGTTTACTTTAGAATTACCTAGCTTATTTGCAGGTGCAATGATAACTGAGAGGATATTCAACTGGCCCGGCATTGGTAAAGTCGTTCTAGAAGGAATTTATATAAGGGATTATCCATTGTTTTTGGGATACACAATGCTCATAACCGTTCTTACAATTTTAGCAAATATTTTAGCTGACGTTTTGTATGGCGTTGCTGATCCACGTGTAAGACTTAAATAGGGGGGATAAAGCTTGGATCAAGTCAATGTAAATCAACCTCTTGATTATAAAAAGAAAAATAATCTGAAAAAAGCACCTTCGATTTGGAGAGACGCTTTCCATAGATTTTTAAAAAATAAATACGCCATATTGGGACTGGTAATTTTGACTTTTATGTTCCTTTTCTCTTTTGTAGGGCCTTATTTTTCGCCTTATCTGGATGCAAAAATAGATGTATCAAAAGGGAATCAACCACCAAGTGCGGAACATTGGCTTGGTACAGATAATCTAGGAAGAGATGTGCTTTTAAGGCTTATGCTTGCAGGTAGAATTTCCCTTACAATAGGGATTGCAGCTACTTTGATAATCGTTTTAATCGGTGGAATGTTAGGCTCTATCGCAGGATATTACGGAGGCTGGTTAGATGTCATAATAATGAGGTTGGCAGATATCATTTACGCTATGCCTGGTCTTCCCATTTTAATCATGTTAGGTGCTATAATGTCCGACTTAAAAATTCCGCCACCTCAAAGGATATACTATGTCATGTTTATCTTAGGATTTATATCTTGGGTAGGTCTTGCAAGGCTTATACGAAGCCAAATTTTGAGTTTAAAAGAGCAGGAATTCATGCTGGCAACAGAAGTTTTAGGTTTAAGAGATAGTAAAAAAATAATAAAACACCTTTTCCCCAATGTATTACCTACTGTTATAGTTTCTGCAACATTGGGAGTAGCTGGCGCAATATTATCAGAATCTGCTTTAAGTTTCTTAGGACTAGGTGTCATCCCTCCAACACCTTCTTGGGGATATATGCTGTCTGCCGCAAACAACATGATCGATTTTGTAAAGCGTCCTTGGCTTTGGATTCCACCGGGTGTCGCCATAATGCTGTCTGTTGTAGCTATAAACTTTATTGGCGATGCCTTAAGAGACGCTTTTGATCCCAGACAAAAAATTTAGGAGGAATCAAAATGGCAAAAAACCTAGTGGAATTTCGTAACCTCAAAACTTTTTTCTACACTGAAGAAGGTGTTGTAAAAGCAGTAAATGACGTTAGTTTTTCTATACGAGAAGGGGAAACGGTGTGTATAGTTGGTGAATCTGGCTGTGGAAAAAGTGTAACTGCTTTGTCTTTAATGAGGTTAATTCAATCACCTCCGGGAAAAATTGAAGGGGGAGAAATAATCTTTGACGGGCGGGATGTGCTTAAATTAAATGAAACAGAAATGAGAAGAATACGCGGTAATGAAATAGGCATGGTATTTCAAGAACCCATGACTTCTTTAAACCCTGTTTTAACAATTGGAGAACAAATAATGGAGCCTTTGATGGTGCATAAACTCATGACCAAAAAAGAGGCCTGGAATAAGGCTGTTGAACTTATAAAACAAGTTGGAATCCCAAGAGCTGAACAGATAATGACAAGTTATCCTCATGAGTTAAGTGGTGGTATGAGACAGCGTATAATGATTGCAATCGCTTTAAGTTGTGACCCAAAACTCCTCATAGCTGACGAACCAACCACCGCTCTTGATGTTACAATTCAAGCCCAAATTCTTGACCTTTTGAGAAAAATAAAGCAGGAAAGAAATATGGCTTTAATGCTTATAACCCATGACCTTGGAATTGTTGCTGAAATAGCTGACTACGTAGTAGTTATGTATGCTGGAAAAGTTATTGAAGAAGCTCCTGTAAGAGAACTTTTCAAAAACCCTAAACACCCATATACAAGAGGTCTTTTAAAAGCAAAACCAATAATTGGTCAAAGGCAAGAAAGACTATACACAATCCCAGGGCAAGTGCCTAACCCTATTGGTTTGGGAGACTATTGTTATTTTAGCGATAGGTGCGAATATGCAATGGACATTTGCCGCCAAAAGATACCTCAACTTGCAGCTGACGAAAATGGGCACAAAGTCGCCTGCTGGCTCTATGAAGGAGAGTGGAAAAAATGAGTGAACCTTTAATAGAAGTAAAAAACCTTAAAAAATACTTCCCAATACGAGGCGGTATTTTACAAAGGACGATAGGATATGTAAAAGCAGTAGATGGAGTGACATTCACTATAAATAAAGGTGAAACTTTAAGTCTTGTTGGCGAATCTGGTTGTGGTAAAAGCACAGTCGGGCGTACTATAATAAGGTTGTATGATAAAACTGACGGAGAAGTTTTTTACAAATCTATTCCTATTCACAGTCTCAAAAAAAGCGAGCTTAGAAAACTAAGACCTAAAATGCAATTGGTTTTCCAAGACCCCTTTAGCTCTTTAAACCCACGCCTTAGAGTAGGAGATGCCATAGGAGAAGCTCTTTTAGACCATGGCCTTATTTCTAAAAATGAATTGCGGGATAAAGTCATAGAAACAATGGAGATATGCGGATTAGCTCCGTACCATATAGACCGCTATCCTCACGAATTTTCTGGTGGTCAGCGTCAGAGAATAGGAATAGCTCGTGCACTCATTTTAGATCCTGAATTTATTGTGTTAGACGAACCTGTATCTTCTCTTGACGTCTCAATACAAGCCCAAATAATCAACCTACTTATGGATTTGCAAGAGCAAAAAGGGTTAACTTATTTGTTTATTTCTCACGATTTGAGTGTAGTAGAGCATATAAGCACAAGAGTTGCAGTAATGTATCTTGGGTCTATAGTTGAAATGGCAGCACGAGACGAACTTTTTGCCCATCCACTTCACCCCTATACACAAGCCCTTTTGTCTGCCGTTCCAATTCCAGACCCAGACTTAAAAAGAGAAAGAATAATCTTAGAAGGAGATATCCCGAGCCCTGCGAATCCACCAAAAGGATGCAAATTCCACACAAGATGCCCACTTGCTAAAGACATTTGTAGAGAGCAAGTACCAGAATACAAAGATGTAGGAGGAGGGCATTTCGTAGCTTGCCATTTGGTATAGCTAGATGCCTTCCACATCTTTTTGAATTTCTTCTTCAAAAGAAAAGTTACTATTGCTTAGCTTCTCAATAAAAATCGGTTTAATAAATATAGCAAAATACAAAAGACTTACTAATAGTATTACAAACGTAATTAGAAAGGGATAAGTATAATTTTGATTTTCTAGGATATAGCCAGCTAAATAGCTGGCTATTGCTGATCCTATACTCCTTAAAAGTGATTTTACTCCAGCAAAAAAATCCCTTTTTTCTTCCTCTACAACAGACATTGTTTGACTTTCTATCATATTATTCAAAAGCGTAAAACTACCACTTCTTAGTAAAAATATTGTTGAAAACATCATTACAGAAATATTATTAAAGGCTAATATAAGTGCAAACAATAAATTCATCCCATATACATAGTAATAAGCTTTAATGGTTCCAAATTTATTTATTATCCATGGCATTATCATAGACGCAAAAAACAAAATTAGCCCATTTATTGTAAGCAAATAGGAGACATATTCATCGCTCCAACCCATCCGAAATTTCACAATCACGTTTTGGAAAGGAATTATCGTAGAAAAAGCCATACCCGCCAAAAAAAGATAAAAAATAATTAAAAGAATTTTTTTATCAAAAACTTGGTAAATTCTAATATTTGACAATAACAACTTACTCTTACCTTTATCAAAACTATTGTTTACGCATGGCAACAAAATCCCTCTTAATAAAGCCGCCACTAAAATTAACACGGCTGATATATACACAGAACTTTGATATTTTGTATTACCATATGGAAACCAATTGGGTATAAAGCCTCCCAAAAGCGTACCTACTCCACTAAATAGAGTAAAAACAGCAAATAAAAGGCTATAACTTACAGTTTCCAATTCATTTGTCTCAGCATATGAAAATAAAAGCTGTATTTCTGTTGTAATCAAAAAGGAAATTCCTATAAATTGTATAATCTGTGCCAAATAAAAAACTCCTATAGATTCCCCTAATCCAAAAAGCCCATATCCTATCCCTGTAAGAGTTATTCCTGATATAAAAATTCGTTTTCTCCCAATATAATTAGCAAAAAAACCTGCTGGAATAGCAGCTGCCCCCATCACTAAAGTTCCTACAGAATTAAGAGCTCCTATTTGTTCAGGAGAAACGTTTAAAGCAAGCAAATGCAAATTTAATACTAAACCAAAAATCCCCATTCCTATACCCAATAAGGCTTCAGTTGCTATAAAACGTTTTACTTCTTTGGGCAAAAATTTAACCTGGGCGATGAACGACATATATGTTCTCCTTTCCTCCCGTATATATCCTCCAAAAAAGCCGCTTTAAAAGGCGGCTTTAGAAATACTCAAAAGTTATCCATGTCTTCTTAAAAAAGGTATTTCACAAAGTCATTGATTCCAAAGGAAAGCAAAACAGACAAACCAATTACTACCATTACCGTTGTTAACTTCAACTTTTAAATTGCGAATTACTTCATCAACACTCATTTTATGTAAAGCACTTTTTTACTTCAACACTTTTGTCTTCCATAAAATATCACCTTTTTACTTTTTCTTTCATTTTCATTATACTCCTAATAACTGCAAATTGCAATCAGTCAAATTCTCTATTGCGGGAAAAGTAAAGAGCAATTTGAGTGCCTTTTCCTTGTCTTTTGAGAAAATCCCCAAAATTAAGTCTGCAGACAAAGCAGACAAAGGGGACGGTTCCTCTTGTCTGATCTTTTAAATTTAATCAGCCTATATAGTCAGGCTTTGCCTTTTTCTTTCAAAATCTTATGTATACTATACCTAGTCACCCCAGCAATAGAAGCAATATCTTTAATTGAAAGTCCGGTTTTTTCTCTGTATTTTTTTATTAAGTCATGCCATTCTTTACGTTTTTTAATTTCCAGATTTTCTATATCTTTAATCCCAAATTCCATCGCCATTTCTTTAAATAACTCTTTGGCTTCTTCCGTACTCATTTTTTCTTCTTCAATGTCGATAAAAACTTCAGTGCCTTCTGTCTGCTCCATATATTTCTTAAACTGTTCTATAGCTTTCTTTTTATCATCAGAGAAAATGCCTAAAATCAAGTCTAAATCTACAATTTGACACATTTTATCATTATCGTTAAGATAACAGCTATAACTGCTCCACTTATAATCAGAAACTTTTTTCACTAGTCCCGCTTTTACCGGATTTTGATGAATGTATCTTACTAATGCTATAACGTAACTCTCATCTTCAACTGGCTCACTTCTAAACCTATCCTGAAATAAATGCCCTGTCCTATCGTATTTTTTATTAAAATAAGAAGCATAAGTTCCTGCAATCCTCTTAATAGAACCTGATAAATCTTCATTGCCTTCCTTGATCATCAAATGAACATGGTTACTCATTAGACAAAAAGCAGTTAAATAAAACTTCCCGTCTAGCTTTTTCTCTGCCAATATTTCTATAAAGCGCTTTTTATCATCATCATTGTTAAATATATTTTTCTTTTCATTTCCCCGCAACATCACATGATAATATCCACTCTTGCTTTTAACTCTTGACTTTCTAGGCATTTACATCCACTCCAAAAATAATAATTCAGACAAAAGGAACCGTCTCCCTTGTCTGATTATAACATATAAATTAGATAAAATCTCCCATTTTTTCAGAAGTTTTAATTTTATATATTCCTAACAGGATAAAGGTTAATGCAAAAGCCAACAGTATGATTATATTCATATAAACATCGCTTAAACTACCACCCATTTGAATTTTTTCTATAGCGTCTATTGCCCATTTCTGTGGTATAAAATCAGAAAGCTTTTGAAATGATTTTGGCATTAAATATAATGGCCAGAAAGCTCCCCCTAACATACAAGTAGGTGTAATAATTAAAGTAGACAAGGTATTAGAATAACTTGTAGAGGGTGAAAAAGCAACTATCATTGAACTTAAACCAATAGAGGTTATTCCAAAAGAAACCAGTACTAAAAAAACATCAAATGTCGCTTTTGTGAAGCCTAAGTTTAATATAAAGGTAATCAACGCAAGTATAAAAGCTATTTGAAAAACTGTCAAAATTAAATTTACAAAGAAATTGCTCGCTAAATAAGTTCTTGGCTTTAAAGGAGAAGCAAAAATTCTGTAAAAAGTTTTATCTCTCTTCTCCACAAGTATAAAATTAGAAATATTAAAAGTGCTAAACATCAAAAACATTATAAAAAATCCTAAACTTCTTGTTGTTGCCACTGCCGTCTTCCCTATATCTTCAACAATATATGTTTTCAAGCTAAAAGGACTGTTCTTATAAAGGTCGTACATCTTATAAAAATTTTCTTTATTTCCTTCAGATGCCTTACTTAAATTGTAAAGAACATTTATCTTGCGGTCAAGATAACTTTTCAAAAATAAGGTGGTTTCTTCCCCTTTTATTGATACAATCTCTACATCCTTTGGATTTCCCTTCAAAATTTCTTCTTCAAATCTTTGAGGAATCACTATAGCGCTGTCAACTTCTCCTTTCGATACTTTATCATTTATCTCATTTTCTTTCAGAAAAACAACCTTGAATTTATCCGTTTTTTCCAATGAATTAATTAAATCTGTTGAAATCTGACTTTTATCCCTATTTACAACACCTATTCTAAGTTGCCCGCTGCCACCATAGGTAAAAAGCAAAAAGAAAAGTGGAATTATAATACCAGAAATCAATAAAATAATATTCCCTTTCCTTCTAAAAAACAACTTTACTGTATTCTTCATAACCAAAAATAGCTCTCTCACTTAAAAAGCCTCCCTTCTGAATAAATAAGCTGACAACACTATGAAAAAAGCTGCAGGAATTAAATTTACCATGAGGGCTGTAGGTACATATTGATAATTGCCTCCCAATATCACATTAAATATGGCTGTATTTGTCCATGTAATTGGAGAAAAATTTGAAAGTTTCTCAATAAATTGACTTCCCATTTCTTTTACAGGAATATAAGAACCACCTAAGAAGGCTATAAAAGGAATTATACCGTTTAGTAAACCTTGTGCCATTGCTCCATTTTTTATAATAAACCCCAAACTCACTCCCAAGCCCACCACAAAAATTATCTCACTAATTATAATCACAAAAACTGTTACAATATCCTTTCCCCAATTAGTTCCGAAGATGTATTTGCTAAAAAGAACAATAATCAAGGCCTGTATAAAAACAGAAAAAGTTACCCCTAACACCTTCCCCATCAATATTTCATATTTCTTAACAGGAGAAGCTAATATTCTGCGCCCTGTCTTTTTTGTCCTTTCCATATCTATTGAAAATACACCACTCATAGCACCGTATAAAATTATTAAAGTAAGCATCGTAACAGAATAATAATCGAATGATGTTTGTTTAACTTTTCTGTCAATAGAGGTTATTTTTATAAATTCTCTATTTAAATTTATATCGCCGCTATTTTTAAGAAAGGCAGGATTTTGTGAAGCTATAGCTGTCATTCCTTTAAAAGTATCAGCAAAAGAGTCAATCATACTTGCTGCAATCTCCGTTTTTATATCTCCATGTGCATTCTTATAAAAAGTTATATCTTTACCTTTTAAAAAAACATAACCATCATATTTGCGTTTTTCTATTTCACTTATTCCTTTGCTGACATCTTTTATTTCTACAAATTTTACTCCCATTTTATCAGTTTCTTTAATGAAAATATCAAAACCCTGTGAAAGTATCGTATCTCCTTCATCTGTATATATGACTTTTATATCCCCTAATTTTATATCTGATGTTGACGAAAACGCAAAACCTAAAATTCCAATAAGAACTATTGGCAATAGTATCATAATAGCCATTACCTTCTTGTCATAAAGAATTTCCTTTATTTCTTTAAGCATTATTGTAAGGATTCTCATATTTTCACCTCTAATCTCTCAATTTTCTTCCTGTCAGGGTAAGAAAAACTGTCTCCAAATCGGGAATTTCGTTTCTTAGGTTACGTATTGGTATGTTTTTTGAAATAAAATAGTGGATTATATCATCAAAATTGCTCACATCTTTTAAGCTTGTTATCTTTATCGTGCTATCTCTTATCTCAACAGCTTTTACACCCTTTATTCCTTTCAATTCCTCCTCTTTTATTCCATCAATTGAGCCAATTTCAATATAAACTGTATTCACATCTGTAACCATTGAAGTGAGTTCTTCCTTTGTTCCTTCAGCTATAACCTTGCCATGGTCCATTATAGAAATCCGCGTGCAGATAGCCTCTACTTCCTCCATATAGTGACTTGTGTAAATAATTGTACTACCCATTTCATTTAACTTTTTAACAGATTCCAAAATGTGATTCCTCGATTGAGGGTCTATACCTACTGTAGGTTCATCCATTATTATCAATTTAGGTCTATGGGCAATGGCACAGGCAATATTTAGCCTTCTTTTCATACCACCTGAAAATTTATTTGGTACTTCTTTCGCTTTATCTGAAAGACCTACAAACTCTAATGCCATCTCTACACTTTCTTTTAGCTCTTTTCCCCTAAGTCCATAAAGACTTGCAAAAAATTGGACATTTTCATAGGCTGTTAAATCTCCGTAGATAGCCACATCCTGAGGCACAATACCTATACTCTTCTTTATGAATTCCGGTTCTTTGCGTATATTTTTATCAAAAACATACACCTCTCCTCTATCAAAATTGAGCAAGCCGCAGATTATGCTTATAGCTGTCGTCTTCCCTGCTCCATTAGGACCCAATAGGCCGTAAATTTCTCCTTCTTCTATTTCTAAATTCATATTGTCTAAAGCTATAACATCACCAAACCTTTTTATTACATCCTTCATTCTAACTATCTTCATGAAACACCCTCTCCTTACAAAATAAATTTTCAGACGAAAGGAACCGTCCCCTTTGTTTGAAATTGATTTGGTTTTCTAGGAATATAATAAAGGAAATGGTGAAAGTTTTGTAGTATACAAAGTCACCATTTACTCATGACTAAAGTCACATTGTATTTAAATTTTTCATCATGTATTCCATTATTCTTACAGCCTCATTTATAGTTTTTACATCATCCTTTAATGGTCCAAGCCATATGCAGTAAGCTAAATCATTGTCTGCAATTGGAATAATTCCAAAAATCTCAATATATGTTGTAGGGTCATTGGAAGCAGCAGGAGGGCTTCTCCTCAAAACGGCAATTTTTCCTTCTCCGATAGGCGTTTTTATATTTTCTTCTTTTAAAAGTTCGCTGTGATTTGGAAGAAAACCTCCAAAATATTGGTCTTTGTAATAACTTATAACATATATACCACCGTTAATTTCATCCTTTGAATTTAAGATATAAATTTCATTTCCGCCTGTAAATTTCTCCTTCCACCCATTTGGCAGAGCAATCTTGAGTTTTTTTAAATACCCAATCTCATTATTGCGGCAAAGTACCGTTTCCATATAGGGCATATCTTGAAAGCTATTTAAATCATAAAAGAGTACTTTCTCAGCTCGACTAACGCCAGCCAGTTTGCTTTCAGAAACAAATTTCACTGAATTCCATTCCAAATTATCGCTTTCCTTTAATTCCCTCACATTTCCATTTAAATTAACATCTACTATAGGTGCACCTATAAAATTACCTTTATTGTCATATTTATAAATCTTGAATATAACATATTCACCATCCGGAAATGCCATACTGTCAAGCGAATAAAATCTGTATTTTAAAATGTTTTTGTACGTTTTTATTATTTTGAAGTTATTTCCATCCAAAACATCTAAGCAGTTTTTCTCATCGTTTAGCACAAATATAGTTCTACTTTTATCTAAACTCCCATACGTTACATTTTCGTTAAAACTGTAAACCGGCTTTACGACCTTGTTTTCAAAATTTAGATAGTTTATTTTGTTATCACAGATAAACAGCACCCCTTTATTGTCAAAATATGGCTTAATTTTGCCACAAGAATTTATTTCGCCTTCTAAAGGATATTTTTCGAATGTCCCTTTATTTACTTCATAAGAAAATATATACCCACTTTTAGCATTTAAAGAATCCGGTGAAATACCATAGATATACTCCCCATCATCACTCCACACTGGATATATTCCATCTCTTACAGGAAGAGTAAGTCTTTCTGGAGCGCTGCCATCAATGTTTATCACATAGTATTCAAATGAAGCAGCATCGTAATGGATTCCCACAATAATTCTGTCTTGTCTTGGTGATAATTTATAATATCCAATGCGTTTATTTTTTAAAAATTCACTTGCTATTTTGTTAGAATTGTTGTCGTACAAAAGGCCGGTATAAAGGGTATTATCAAAATCTTCGCTTGAATTAGGAAGTGAAAATACCAACCTTATAGGTGGTTCTTCCCTGGTTGTAGACGATTCTTTAAGCTTTACTACATCACAGGAAGTTAAAAAGAACATCACCACAGCAAGAAGTAAAAATAATTTTCTCATTTGCTATCCCTCTAATCTTATAATTTTCCCCTCCTTTTTAAACCGATTATTAGGTCTTTGCAGAATCCCAAAATCCTTATGGATTAAAGGATTCTGCTGTATATTTTCAAAGGAATTCCTCCACTTTCGTCGAATTTATATAGAGAACCAAATCCCAAAAAGAAATGGAGGAAATCCTATGAAAATCAAAGCTAAACAACTTTCTCTCTCAGATATTTACGATGATGTTCAATCCTTCTTTGAAGAAGATAAGCCCAAATTTATCAAACTCTTTGAATCTTTTGTTGATTTATCTGAACTTATTCCATCTTCTTTTTATGCCCACTATTATTCCCACTTTGGACGTCATAGAGATTTTTCTCTTGAGTCTATGCTCACTGCTTTGATTATCCAAAAAATTCTCTCTATCCCTACTGTTCAACTCCTTGTCCATGTTCTTAAGCTCTCTAAAGAATTAAGAGAGCTTTGTGGCTTTAAAAGAGTCCCTCATCCTTCTCAATTCTCTAGATTTAAATCCATTTTCCTCAAAGATTTGGAGAATTTCTTCAATAATCTTGTTAATTTAACTGAGCCTATTTGTCAGGCTATTAATCCTTCACTTTCTAATATCCTCATCGCTGATACTACTGGCTTTCAACCTTATGTCAGAGAAAATAATCCTAAGTTCTTTGATTCCCTTTATAGAAATATTAAAAAGTTCTCTAAATCTAATCCTGATTTTGATGCCCACTCTTATGCTTGTTCTAAAATGCCTAAGTTCGCTCACTCTAATCCTGATGCTAAATTCTCTTATATTAATGGCCATTATTGTTACTCTATCAAAGCTACCATCCTCACTAATGGCTTAGGCATTATTCAGCATATTAGTTTCTATGACGATGATTCTTTAAATGTCAATACTGCTAAATCTGCTGCCGAGTCTAAAGATTTGTACGATTCTAAAACTTTAATCCCTTCTCTTAAGGAATTCTTTAATTTACATCCTAATTTCTCTTATAGATACTTCTTAGGTGACGCTGGGTTTGATTCTTTTGATAATTACAAATACTTGTTCTCAGAGCATGGCATAATCCCTATTATCCCTATTAACCCTCGAAATTCTAAAAACTTACCTCAGCCTACTTTTAACTCTGATGGTATCCCTACCTGCCCCCGTGACCCTTCTCTTAAAATGTCCTATGATGGCATCGTCCGGGAAAAAGGTAGAACTACCAGAATTAAATGGCTTTGCCCTATGTCCAAAAAAGTTAGACTAAACGGTAAAACTACTTATATCCTTCAATGTGATAACCCCTGTACCTCTTCTAAATGCGGCAGAATATTCTATACTACCCTTGATATTGATTTTAGAAAAAACACTGTTGTCCCTCGTAACTCTAAAAAGTGGTCCAAACTTTATGAAAAACGCCCTATTATTGAAAAATCTATTTCTCTTTTAAAAAGTTCTATCGCTGTTGATAGCTTTAAACTCATAAATACCAGGTCAATCAAAGCTGATGTTTTTCTTGGGGCTATCACTCAACATATTGGTTTAATTATTACTGCAAAACTTGGTACTTTTGAACATCCTTTATCTTTGAAAAAACTTTTGGCTTGATGACTTGTTCTTATGTTTTGATTCGTTTGTCACCTTTTTACATTAAAAAGGTGTGTTAAGTATTGTCTTTTTTGAATTTGTATCTTTCTTCCATTTCTCTTTTTCCGTCTTGAGCATGACTTTAAAATGTAATTTCTTTATTTTGTTCCTGATAATGTAACTTTTTTACTTTAATATTTATCTCATTTTGCAATCACCTAAAACCGATTATATTAGGTCTTTGCAGAATCCCAAAATCCTTATGGATTAAGGGATTCTGCTATATATTTTCAAAGGAATTCCTCCACTTTCGTCGAATTTATATAGAGAACCAAATCCCAAAAAGAAATGGAGGAAATCCTATGAAAATCAAAGCTAAACAACTTTCTCTCTCCGATATTTACGATGATGTTCAATCCTTCTTTGAAGAAGATAAACCCAAGTTTATTAAACTCTTTGATTCCTTTATTGATTTATCTGAACTTATTCCACCTTCTTTTTACGCCCATTATTATTCTCACTTCGGGCGTCATAGGGATTTTTCTCTTGAATCTATGCTCACTTCTTTGATTATCCAAAAAATTCTCTCTATCCCTACTGTTCAACTCCTTGTCCATGTTCTTAAGCTCTCTAAAGAATTAAGAGAGCTTTGTGGCTTTAAAAGAGTCCCTCATCCTTCTCAATTCTCTAGATTTAAATCCATTTTCCTCAAAGATTTGGAGAATTTCTTCAATAATCTTGTTAATTTAACTGAGCCTATTTGTCAGGCTATTAATCCTTCACTTTCTAATATCCTCATCGCTGATACTACTGGCTTTCAACCTTATGTCAGAGAAAATAATCCTAAGTTCTTTGATTCCCTTTATAGAAATATTAAAAAGTTCTCTAAATCTAATCCTGATTTTGATGCCCACTCTTATGCTTGTTCTAAAATGCCTAAGTTCGCTCACTCTAATCCTGATGCTAAATTCTCTTATATTAATGGCCATTATTGTTACTCTATCAAAGCTACCATCCTCACTAATGGCTTAGGCATTATTCAGCATATTAGTTTCTATGACGATGATTCTTTAAATGTCAATACTGCTAAATCTGCTGCCGAGTCTAAAGATTTGTACGATTCTAAAACTTTAATCCCTTCTCTTAAGGAATTCTTTAATTTACATCCTAATTTCTCTTATAGATACTTCTTAGGTGACGCTGGGTTTGATTCTTTTGATAATTACAAATACTTGTTCTCAGAGCATGGCATAATCCCTATTATCCCTATTAACCCTCGAAATTCTAAAAACTTACCTCAGCCTACTTTTAACTCTGATGGTATCCCTACCTGCCCCCGTGACCCTTCTCTTAAAATGTCCTATGATGGCATCGTCCGGGAAAAAGGTAGAACTACCAGAATTAAATGGCTTTGCCCTATGTCCAAAAAAGTTAGACTAAACGGTAAAACTACTTATATCCTTCAATGTGATAACCCCTGTACCTCTTCTAAATGCGGCAGAATATTCTATACTACCCTTGATATTGATTTTAGAAAAAACACTGTTGTCCCTCGTAACTCTAAAAAGTGGTCCAAACTTTATGAAAAACGCCCTATTATTGAAAAATCTATTTCTCTTTTAAAAAGTTCTATCGCTGTTGATAGCTTTAAACTCATAAATACCAGGTCAATCAAAGCTGATGTTTTTCTTGGGGCTATCACTCAACATATTGGTTTAATTATTACTGCAAAACTTGGTACTTTTGAACATCCTTTATCTTTGAAAAAACTTTTGGCTTGATAACTTGTTCTTATGGTTTGATTCGTTTGTCACCTTTTTACATTAAAAAGGTGTGTTAGGTATTGTCTTTTTTGAATTTGTATCTTTCTTCCATTTCTCTTTTCCCCTCTTGAGCGTGCCTTTAAAATGTAATTTCTTTATTTTGTTCCTTGTAATGTAACTTTTTTACTCTAATATTTATCTCATTTTGCAATCACCTAAAACCGATTATATCATAATAAAACAAAAATCTCCACATCATCTATTTTTAAAAATTCAGACAAAGGGGACGGTTCCTCTTGTCTGTTTATTTCGATTTTCAGACGAAAGGAACCGTCCCCGGTGTTTGAAAAAAGTAAGGCTCGTAATGGTCTTCGCTTCAGCCAGTACAAATCTCTTTATACCTCACTTAAAAGGCAAGGTATTGCAAAACCCATACTGACCTATGCTCGACTATTATAGATACCTTAGAAACCTTATGCACTTTGCATAAGACCTCCAGTCTAAGTACATGACGTACTTCGACCTGCGGCACCTATAATAGTCTTAGCTCGACTATAATACATCCTTTTTAGCCTTAAAATTAAGGCTCTACATGGACATATTATAATCTGCCCGCCGACTAGCATCCGACCTTTTGATCGAATACCAATCTTTGGCCGACCATCACAGAACTTGCGTCCTGTGATGATCTTGGCTCAACCATTACGAACCTTACACTATTATATTGCCCTTTTTGTCTTTTTATATTCATTTGTTTTTAAAAAAATTTAAAAAGAAATGAGATACCCACTTTTTTGGTTTAAGCTAAAGCTCTTAGTGAAAACAAAGGAACTCTACTTCATTTTAATTTATACAGAATATTGATAATTTAAAGCAATTACTTTTGGTTCACTTTCTAGATCTTTCTTAGTAATACCCATTTCTGTGGATAAAATCTTTTTGCCACCTGTCATATCCAAAAAGTTATCTACAGTATCAATAGGGAAATTAATAAACTCCGTTTTATAGTGCATTGGTATAGTTATTTTAGGCTTTAACTGGTTCATCACTTCTACCGCTTGTTTTGCATCAATTGTATAATAGCCTCCAACAGGAATTAGTAGAACATCAACTGGTCCTATTTCTTCAACTTGCTTTTCTGTTAAAACATGTCCCAAATCTCCCATGTGACAGACTCTGATTCCATCAATATCAAAAACAAAAACTATATTTTTACCTCTTTTTGCACCATGCTCGTCATCGTGAAATGTATTTACACCTTTTATGTTGATACCTTTTATATTATGTTCTCCTACTGTGTCAACAATATCAAAGTTTCCCTTTACTGCCTTAAAATAATTGTGGTCAAAATGGGAATGAGAAGATGTCACAATGTCTGCCTTCACATTTGGCATAGGGTACCCAACTGATTCATCAAAAGGGTCTGTGACAATGACCGTACCCTTCTCAGATGTCAACTTAAAGCAGGCATGTCCCAACCATTTTATATTCATAAATTAACACCTCCTAACCATATTATACCACAAAATAAAGGCGGAAAAACCGCCTTTTACATTCTCTCTGGTGCTGTTATTTTCAATATATCTAAAGCGTTCTTTATAACAGTCTTTACTGCTAATATGAGCACAAACCTTGCTTTCATCAAATCCTCTTCTACGCCTTTTACTCTATGACTGTTATAAAAAGAATGGAAAAGCGATGCTACATCAAGTACGTACCTCGTAATTCTGTGGGGTGCCAATGTCTTTGCAGCAATAGTAATTTCTTCAGGGAAATATGCCAATTTTTTAATTAATTCTTTTTCCTCTTCTTCTTTTAAAAGGCTTAAATCTACTTCATCTATATTATCTATCTTTACACCCTCTTCTTCTAACTGCCTTATTATGGAGCAAATCCTCGCATGGGCATACTGCACATAAAATACTGGATTTTCATTCGATTGCTCTTTAGCCAAGTCAAGGTCAAAATCAATGGGACTGTCTGCAGACCTTAAGTTGAAAAAGAATCTTGCTGCATCTTTTCCTACTTCATCTATCAGATCTCGTAGTGTCACCATTCTGCCTGTCCTTTTGGACATTTTAACAACTTGACCGCCTTCTATGAGTTTCACAAGCTGCATTAAAACAACGTCAAGCCTGTCAGGGTCTATGCCAAGTGCCTGCATCGCTCCTTTCATAGGAGCAACATGGCCATGGTGATCCGCACCCCAAACATTTATAACCCAATCAAATCCGCGAGTTATAAATTTATTTTTGTGATAGGCTATGTCAGAAGCCAAATAGGTAGGAAATCCATTAGACCTAACTAATACATCGTCTTTTTCTGCGCCAAATAATGTCATTTTAAACCACAAAGCCCCGTCTTTTTCGTAAGTATACCCTTTTTGCTTAAGCTCTTCAATTACTTTATACACTTCTCCGCTGTCATAAAGAGATTGCTCAGAAAACCACACGTCATATTCTATACCGTAAAGAGCTAAATCCTCTTTTATTTTTTCTAAATTCTTCTTAAGTCCATATTCTATGAGTGCCTTTCTTCTCTCTTCTGATGGCACATCTTTATATTTATCTCCATATATTTCTAAAAACTCTCTCGCTCTATCTATTATGTCCTCTCCGTGGTAGCCCCCTTCAGGCACTTCAGCCGGTATACCCAATAATTGCAGGTATCTTGCCTCAAGTGAATATCCAAACTTCTCTATCTGATTTCCAGCGTCGTTTATATAAAATTCCCTTGTAACATCGTATCCTGCATAGTCAAGTACTGACGCCAAGGCATCTCCCAAAGCACCGCCTCTTGCATTTCCCATATGCATAGGACCCGTCGGATTTGCCGATACAAATTCCACTTGTACTTTCTTGCCATTCCCAATGTTTACTCGTCCATAATCTTTCCCTCGTTCATAAACGAGCTTTAAAGTTTCTTCCAAAAATTTATCCTTCAAAAAGAAATTGATAAAGCCAGGTCCTGCGATTTCAATCCTTTCTATAAAAGTATTTGAAGGGTCCATTTTTGAAACAATGATTTCCGCAATTTTCTTAGGGGGCATTTTAGCCTGCTTTGCCATTACCATTGCTGTGTTTATTGCAAGGTCACCATGTTGTTTTTCTTTTGGCTCCTCTATTTCTATCTCTGGAATAACCTCTATATTCATCAAACCTTCTTTTACAGAATTCTCTATAGCGGTAGTCACCATGTCTTTTATTTCATCTTTTACTTTTTGTATAATGTTTTCCAAATCAGTTTACCTCCCACACTTTTAAGTATAGTTCATTATTGCTCACAGTCTTGTTATTAAGGTCAAGAGCATATTTTATAGTAATCTCACCGCCAGCTTCCGACATAGCCACTTTTACATCTGTTGGCAGTATTCCTAAAGGAATTTTCCCATAAGGAGTATCATAGTCCGATTCGTATCTTTTGTTTTTCTCAAAAACCATTTTCGATTTGTTAGTGCCAAACCGCAATAATGTGACTTTGTCTTCTGTAATTTTTAAAGTAGTAGTAGTTCCATCCATTCCTGATAGTTCACTTTCTTCATATACTACATAAAAGATATTGCCTTTAATATAGAAACTACCCTCTGTAATAAGTTCTATTGTATCAGATTCATTTTGATCGTTTTTTTGAGTACCTTTTACAGATATAATCGCTTTTTTCAATTACCTCTCCCCTTCTTCCCTTATTTCTCACCATTCCCTACATTTTTCATTATAGCTCTCTATCGCTAAGTTTATAAGTTCGTCCAATAATATTGAATACGGCTTTCCACTTACTTCCCACAGTTTAGGATACATGCTTATTTTCGTAAACCCAGGAATGGTATTAACTTCATTTAGATAAAGGGTACCTGTGTTTCTATCCATCAAAAAGTCTACTCGCGCCATACCTCTCAAATCCAACGCCTTATATGCTTTTATAGCCAATTGTCTTACCTCTTCCATTTTTTCATCTGGAAGTGGTGCAGGTATTAAGAGAAGAGATTTACCCCCATCAAAATATTTAGCATTATAATCATAGAATTCATTAGAAGGAACAATTTCTCCTGCAATAGAGGCTTGCGGATTTTCGTTACCTAGCACGGAACATTCAATTTCCCTAGCATCTATTCCTCTTTCTATCAACAATTTTCTATCATATTTTGCAGCTAATTTCAAGGCCCCAGGAAGTTCTTCCTCATTGTGGACTTTGGTAATACCAACACTAGAACCTAAATTAGCAGGTTTTACAAAGCACGGATATCCCAAGTGTTCAACTTTTTTCTTTATAGCTTCTAAGTCTTCAATCTCTTTTCTATATACTACTACAAAATCAGGTGTAGGTAGCCCCGCTTCCTTAAAAATCCTTTTTGTAAAAACTTTATCCATGCATAAAGCAGAAGAAAGCACATTAGCTCCTACATAAGGTATATCTAATAATTCTAAAAGCCCTTGTATAGTCCCATCTTCTCCATTAGGTCCATGCAAAACAGGAAATACCACGTCTATAGGATAAAAACCATTTTTTCCGTCTTCGAAAGTTATTATTCCTCTATACTTCGTAGAAGCTCCCATAGTTGCAGGAATTCCTTCTTTTTCCCATTCTCCGGTTTCTATTTTTTCTACATCTCCTCTATATAAATACCATTCTCCTTTTTTTGCAATACCTATCATGTAAATCTCGTATTTATCTTTATCAAGGTTGTTTATTATAGACTTTGCAGACATTAAAGAGACTTCATGTTCTCCCGATTGTCCACCAAATAAAACAGCTATTTTCTTCTTCGCCATTCTCTCACACTCCACTAATTTTTCTTACATTATCTTTATTCTACTCTTTTAAGAATATGTATTCAAGAAAAATTTTATTTTATAAATTTAAAGCCGGGAAAGAAGAAGTTTTTCTTCCCCGGCTTGGTGGGCATTTAGAAGGTGGTATTTCCGTTGTTATAATTTTCTACAAGCATTTTTTCTGCTTTTTCGATTGCAAGTTTTACAAGATTACCGCAATTTCTAGAAGAAACACTTCCCCAACCTTCCTTCATTACTGTGTCGTAAACGCCGAGTTCTTTAGCCAACTCATATTTAAGTTGGTCAGACATTAAGCCTCTGCGTCTACCCATTTTTATCCCCTCCTTCTTTTGCCCTACACTTATTTTGCGCCTTTAAAAGCACTTTTATGTTATGGACTACATGGTCAAATCTCCATGTTCTGTTTTTATAACCTTTAAAATTTTTTCTTCATTTCCATTTAATGCATTTATATACACGTAAAATGTATCACCTTTGTATGTTCCTTTAAATTCGTAAGCCAATACTTCTTTTCCGCCCTCCAAAGGAATGAGTGTTAATTTTGTTCCTTCTATTTTTAAGTTTTTATTTACTTTTTGCTCCGCTTCTTTTTCCGTAAGTTTTGGCTTTTCTAATTTTCTCTCCGTATGATTCATGTAGTAAGCTGTAGCGTCAAATCCGATTATGTCACCATTGTCAAGTACCACTTTCACTTTGACAATGTCTGGATACAAATATACCTCATCTTGTACAGGAACAAAATTAAACTGTACACTACCATCCGCCTTCATAGAATAAGTACTTTCCACGTTTTTGAAACCGTGTTTTTCTAAAAATTTTTTAGCATACTGCAAAGCTTGTGATTGAGAAATATTTATTTTATTCACACTTCTCTGGTCCATCATCCATACAACATATCCACCTTTTTGACTGACATTTATATAAACAGGCAATTTACCTGGAGATTTTAATTCTATCCCATAAGCTTTTATTTTTCCATTGTTAGGACTATACTTGTTTTGTGATTCTACAGGCTTTCCATAAAAATCTTTTGCTATTTGTAAAGCTCTATCGTAAGAAACTTCTTTCCCAACTAAACCTTTAGGTGTAGTTTTTGCTAAACTTTCAGAAAAAGGGCCGTCATATATCAAAGTAGGGTAATTTGTCATAGTCTGATTGACACTACTCATTTTTACATTTAAAATTTTACTATCAATCTCACCCATTTTTTGTGTACCTTTTTGACGTAAGTTTCCAAGTTCATATCCACCTTGAATTTTTTTTCTTAAGTCTTGTAAGTTTTTACCTAAAAATACCGCATAATTCTGTAATTTCGTAAGGGTTGCTAAATCTTGTTGTGATAATTTTTGCCCTGAAGCAACTTTTTTTGTAAGACTGTAAGCGTAATCGCCAATTTGTGTCAAAAACTTTGAAGTATTATCTATTTCAGGCTGCCCTATAGGAAGTTGATTTAAGTGCTCTTGCCCTGAAAAAGCTTCCCTCCATATTTCATCTAAAATAGGAATAGTGGTTTTATCTGAAGAAGCTACCATTAGTTTTCCCATAGAAGTTTCGATGTTCTCCACGTTAGACACCAATTGATAAAAAGACCTATCATATTGTGCTTGTAAATACCTGTGATAAGAAATTTTCTCAATATATTGTCTATATCCCCATGCTCCGAGGATTAATATTAAAATTAAAGCAAAAGCCGTCAAGCCTCGTTTTAACATTTTTTCACCTCACCTTGCAAAGATATGGCTGCCTATTTGGGTTATAATTGGCCTGTTAAATATCCAATAACTTGTCACTCTCGCAGCGTTGTAATAATACAAGGCACCACCAGTAGGGTCCCATCCAGCAATTGCATCTCTTGCCGCCCTTATGCTGTCATTTGTAGGAGGTAGCCACATTTGACCATCATCTACTGCAGAAAAAGCCCCAGGTTGAAATATAACACCTGCTATAGTTTTTGGAAACCTCGGGTCTCTTACTCTATTCATCACCACAGCTCCAACTGCAACTTTTCCAATATAAGGTTCCCCTCTCGCTTCTCCATTTATAAGCATTGCTAAAAGGTAAACATCGTCATTTGTGGTGACAGAGGAAGAAGCCTGATAAGCCGCTAAATCTTGAGCAGTAGTTGTAAAACCTAAAGCTACTTTTGTATCGTCATCTACAATTCCAGTAACTCTGAGTCCATTATATGCTTGAAATTTCCGAACTGCCAGCCACGTTCTAACCCCAAAAAATCCATCTACAGCTCCCGTATAATATCCCCAGTCTTTAAGCCGTGCTTGCACTTTTGCAACATCACTACCTGTATTTCCCCAATAAAGGTTAGACATAGCTGTTTTGGTCAAATCATAAGCCGCATACTCAAAAACTGCTGTTATAAAAATAGCCAAAACTGTTATTATAATCTTTATGCGGAGAATAAAATCTATTTTCATTTTGAACCTCCTTTTCTTTGGTGTTTGTAAATATTTTTTGTAGTAGTAAAAGTATTATACGCTGTTTTTAATTTAAAAAATTAAAGCGCCCTTTAAGGCGCCTTCCATGCCACTTTAAATTTATTGTAATATTCCTCTATAATTTCAACTATTTTAAATTTAACTTTAGGTTTTTCTTTCTCAATAAGTTTCATTTCATCTTGAGAAAGATATTTAGCCACTTCCTCTGCAGTTTGTGTATCTGTAAACCCGTGGGTAACATCAATAAAACAAAGGGGAGGAAATATTACACACCACCAATTTTTACCTTCTCCGTTTCCGATAACTACTTTAAGCGCATTATAATTCCCCGCAGGAAGAGTAATAGTTCCATAATACCGTGTAGGAAAATCAAAGGTGCCATAGGCAACTTTCACATCATAATTCTTACCCTCTCTACGAATTACTTCCTCTGCAACCTTTTTAATCTCCTCAATACTTTGCTTTATAATCCTTTCCGAATCTTTTACATCTTTTACTTTTTCAAATTTAGGCGTTAAATCAACAAGTATAGCATCTCTAACCTTAAGTTTTAATTCCTGGTCTTCTTCGGAATCGCTGTTGGCAATCACATGAAACCTTATTAATTTGCGGGATAGGTCTTCTCTTTGCAAATTAGAAGCTTTAGCTCCATAAAAATTTGCTGCTATAATAATTGCTAATACCATCAATGCAATTAACCTTTTCATAATTTTATCCTCCATCACAAATCTTTAGTTTAACTAAAGTATTACCAAATATATTAAAAAATATACCCTTCTACCTGAAAAGCCCTATCCTTCGGACATGAGAAGTAACATCTACTTTTATCTCTACCTCCGGAAAAATTTTATCCCAATCTTTCCCCACCTTTTCCCATAAACTTGGATGATATTTTTCAATATAATCTCCTATACCTAGCATGTCTACTTTTAATTCTTTTTGAAATCTATTTATAGCTTTTTGTGTCATCTTCTTTATTTCGTCACTAGTTTTTCTTTCTATGACGTTTAACAAGTCACCTTTCATCATTTCTCCGTGCTTTTCAAAAGTATATTCCGTTATATCTCCTTCCACCTCCAGTTTAACTCTATAAATAATTTTCCCATTTTCTTCTTTAACATCTCGCCTTCTAATAACATTTGAAATATTAAAAGGAACCTTTATTTCTTCTCCATCTCCTGGCATATTTATAGAAATATCTCCTCCCTTCACAAGACCAGTCAGCCACATATATCCCATGTTTTCATCATCTTCCATCCAACCTACTAATTTATAATTTTTAATAATAGCAGAACCTGCTATTTTAATTTCATCTTTTCCTGCAATTATTTTTGGGATTATCGCATTGCCGTTCGTCTCATGAAGAGACTTAGTAATTTTATTATAGTCAATTGTTGGAAATTTTGATGTCAAGTTGTAATGTTTGAATATATCTCTAATATAAGCTCCTGTATTTGGTTCCATCTCGTATTTTTTTAGAAGAATATCCTGAGCTTTTTGTGGAGTTACAAGAAGGTAAACTTTACGGCTCAATTCATAACTCCTGTCAAGAGAATCTAAAACTTGTTGAAATTTATCCTTGTTTTCCACTACGTCTTTGCCAAAAATAATAGCTTGTGTATGACCTAAATACAGCGCTTTATTAATTCTTGTACTTATATGACGGGAAGCAGAAAAAATCGTATCAGCAACTTCTGAAACAGCAAAACTTGGCTTTTCACTTCCTCCTCCACCGCCACTGGTACCTTTTGTAATTTGAGCAGCATTAGGAAATTGAAAAGTCACAACATATCTTTTATTCGAAGAAGATAAATCTATACCAATTGCCATCACAAAAGCCCTGTCTTCTATTTCAATTTTATCCCAACAGCCTGTCAACATGAGAGCAATTAAAACCCATAATATCACTATTTTAAGTTTTCTCTTCATCTTTATCACCTAATCTTTTAACTTTTAAAATAATAAACAATAGTATTGGCAATATAGCTATAAAAAACACTGACATGTACTGGGAAACATATCCCGCATATTTATAAACTGTAACAATAGAATCGGGAATTAAAGCCATTAAATACATTATAGGAACTGCCGGCAATACAAAATAAGAATGTTCTCTGGTCTTTAAAAGCTTTGAAAGAGCCAAAGTAGCAAAATAGTGAAAAGAATAAATAGAAGTAAAAATGGTGAATGTCCATATTCCCATTACAATTCCCTCTACATTTTCAATGAAAAACACAGGAAAATTAATAGATTTAATGAGGGTCAAAAAAGGCCACAGCTGTTCCCTTGTTTCCTTGTATCCAAATATGCCAACTACAAAAAAAGTTATATACATGTAAAACAACATCGTAGAGATTATTGCTGAATTGACACTTCTTTTCAATTTGTTTGTATTAATTATATATGGAAAAAGCAAATACAATATCTCAAAGCCAACAAAACTATATGTAGTCACAAGCATTCCTTTAAAAAACTTAACTAATGAAACCCTCATAAATGGAAGAAAATTACTTAAATCTATATCAGTTAAAGTCGGTAAAAAAAGTAATACAAGAGGTATCACTATTATGGGAAACAAAATTTCTGACATTCGTGCAATTGGCTCAAGTCCATATCGCACTAAATAGGCAGAAGTAAAAAGCATTGTAATAATTATCGTTTCAATAGGGGTACTTGGCAAAAGATATATTTTCAAAACTTCCCCAAAAATCCTTACATCAAGGCTTGCAAATATTGTGAAGTAAAAAACAAGTATAATACTTATAACAATAGAAATAGGTCTTGTTATAAGTTTACCGGTATATTCGACAAAAGTTTCTGTAGGAAATTTAGAAGATAGATAAAGTATCAGCCTTGCAAAAAAAAGAGAAGCTATTCCTCCTCCCAAGATAGCTATAAGCCCATTAGGTCCTACCTCTTTGGAAACATCTGCAGGAAGACTTAATATTCCAGCTCCTACCATAGTAGTGAAAAGCAATATTGATACTTGATTTGCAGAGATTTTATCATTGTTTTTTATCATTGTTGTCTCTCCTATCGTCTTCTATGCTTTCTATTTTTTCTTCTCTTAAATCTTTCATCTTTTTTCTATCAGGAGTATCTAAAATTTCTGGTCGGTTTTTAAAATACATTATAGGAGCTTTTATTAAAGTATCCGCAAGGTCACTTAGGTCTATTTCCACAAAAGGAGAAAGATAAGGAACTCCAAAACTTTTTAAAACAACCAAGTGAGTGAGAACTATCATAAATCCCAACATTATACCATACAAACCAAAAACAGCTGCAAGAATCATAAATATAAATCTTAGCATTCTAAAAGCAATGGCAGCGCTGTAACTGGGTATTGCAAAAGAAGCTACAGCTGTAACGGCTACCACTATTACCATCAATGGGCTTACAATACCCGCTTGGACAGCAGCTTGTCCTATAATAAGACCACCTACAATGCCAATAGTTTGCCCTATAGGTACGGGAAGTCTAACTCCTGCCTCTCTTAAAAGCTCAAAAGTCGCTTCCATAATAAAAGCTTCAAAAAAGGCAGGAAAAGGCATACCTTGTCGTGTTGCTGCAACATACAAAGTCAATTTAGTCGGTATAAGGCCTGGATGATAGGCTGTAAAAGCTATGTAAACAGCAGGCGAAATTAATGCGACGATTGCTGCAAGAAATCTCAAAATTCTTAAAAGTGAAGATATCATCCACCTTTCGTAATAATCTTCAGGCGATTGAAAAAGAGTAGCGAGAGTAGTAGGTATTATGAGAGCAAAAGGAGTATTATCTGTCAAAATTGCCACTCTTCCCTCTAAAAGAGAAGCTGCAACCTTGTCAGGCCTTTCTGTACTCAAAACTTGAGGAAATGGTGAATGCCAATCTTCTTCAATCAATTGTTCTATATACCCGCTTTCAAAAATACCGTCTATTTTTATATTTTTGAGCCTTTCCATCACTTTATTCAAAACATTCCTATCGACAATATCTTCTATGTAAAGCACTGCTACATCTGTATGAGTCCTTTCTCCAATCTGCATCTGCTTTATTTTTAACTTGGGATCTCTAATCCATCTCCTTACAAGAGCAGTGTTAACCCTTATTGTTTCTGTAAACCCTTCTCTCGGTCCTCTTACAACCGTCTCTGCCTCGGGAGGTGAAATTGACCTCATCTGCCATCCTTTACTAGAAATGATGACTATTTCAGGAGAACCATCAAAAAGCAAAGCAGTGTCTCCACTCAAAATTGACAAAATACACTTGTCTAAATCTGTAATCTCTTTTATGTCTCCTCCTGTTATAGTCCCTTTCTTTATGACCTCATACAAATTTCTCTTTATCTTTTCAATAGAAGGGTCTGCTTGTCTTGAATCCAAAAGCAAAGAGTGGAGTACATGGTCATTTATGAGGTCTTTATCCACAAGCCCGTCTATAAATACAATTGCAAGGTTATACTGCTGGTTTTCTCCCACCCAAATATCTCTATATATTACATCATCACAATCTTTTAATTTATTTTTTATATAATCTAAATTTACCTTAAGACTATTTGAAGCTAGTGTACCATTTTTTTCTTCTTTTTTATCGTTTTTTTTGCCAAATATCTTATCAAAAAATCTCATATTCTCCTCCTTACATAGGAAAAAAGGTTCGTAAAATAATAGCAACTATCCCAATAAAAATATAAAACAATCCAATCCATTTACACAGCTTAGAATCCCTATCTAATCCTTTCCTCTCTAAAAATTTAGGCTCTATAAAAGCTTCATAAATCCCTACAATGAATACATTAGCAAACATATAAACAGTAAAGTATTGTCTTACAAAATGCAGTAAACTATACATACCATCACCTTCTGAATATATATTTTGCACTCAGAAGAAAAATATACAAAAAAAATAGGCCTATGCCTATTTTTGACTAAGATATTTAGTTGCCATTACTACATCTTCTTCTTTATCAACATCGTTACCTATTTCTGGATATTTAGATATGATAGCCTTTCCTTTTATGTTAAATAACTCTTCTGCTTTTTTCTCAATATGAGAAATTGAAAGTCTCCCTATTAAAAATAAAAATAATATCTTTCCTCCTAATAATTTTCCTAATTTCCATGGTTTTTTTCTATAAGCTATAAATTGTTTCGCATCTTTTATTAATCTATCTATGATTCCAGGGTTAACATAAAAAATATTGCCACCTGTAAAAACTCCTTCTTTCACCCGTGCATAAGTCCTTTTAGCCTCAGGAAACTTTTTTAAATTATCTTCTTTTCTAACAATAGGATAACATAAGTCCGCTCCTGTAGCCTCTGACTTTTCAATAAAATCGCAAACAGCTTCTTTAGTCAACATAGGAATATCACAAGTAAGAATCAAGACTCTTTTGTCATTTTTAAAAGGCTCTACTCCTTTCAAAACATTGTCCATTATATTGTCAGCTTGTTCAATGATAACATCTATCCCTGCTACTTTTTTAAGTTTTTCGGGATCTCCAACTACTGCAATTTTATCTATTTTATCACAACCTCTTAAAGCCTCAATTACATAAGAGACCATATACTTCTCATTTATTTTAACAAAAGCTTTATCAGGCAATTTGTCCTCTTTAGTACTGCCGGCCAAAATTATGGCATTCACTCAAATCACTCCTTGTAACTAAAATACTTTATGTCTTTTACAACCTCTGTCTGGAAATTGCGTATATGCTTCTCTGCCCATCTTCTTGCAGCATCTGTATCTCTTGCTTCGATAGCTTCTGTAATTTTTTTATGCTCTTGATGTATCTTTTTCGCTTTTTTCTCTTCGTTTATATACCTAACTCTAAATCTGTGTACATGTTCTTGTAAATTATTCATTATTTGAATTAATTTGTCATTTCGTGAAGCAGTAAAAATTAAATCATGAAATTCTTTATCCAACTTCACTAGCCCTTCATTATCACCTTCTTCTATCTTTTTTTGAAATTCCTCTACAATTTTCTTTAATTTATCAATTTCTTCATCCGTTATCCTTTCAGCAGCTAGGGAAGCAGCTAATCCTTCTAACGAACTTCTTACTTCTAAAACATTCAAAAGGTCTTTTGCATCCAAATCTGCCACATAAGCTCCCTTTCGAGGAACCATAACAACTAGCCCCTCAAGTTCTAATTTTCTAATCGCCTCTCTCACTGGAGTCCGACTTACTCCCAGCTTTTCTGCCAGCTGAACTTCCATAAGTCTCTCTCCAGGTTTTAACTTGCCTGTAATTATGGCATCTTTCATGTAATCAAAAACTACATCTCTTAGCGGTTTATAATTTTCCAATGGAAGAAAATCATTCATACAATTCTAACCCCTTATCTATAGTTTTTGAAAAAAACACAAAACTGTAAACTTCTTTTAAATCCTCATAAGCTCTCTTAAGTCTTTCTAAATCGTCAAAAATTCCGTAAACAGTGGGACCACTACCTGACATAGCACATCCTAATGCGCCTTTTTTAAGCAATTCCTCTTTTATTTGATTAATAACTTCACATTCCCGAGAAGTTACCAATTCTAAATCGTTTTTTATATTTTCTGCAATTTTGTATATGTTTCCTTCTTGTATAGCTTGAGCAACTAAAAAAGTAGCATGGTGACTTTTAAAATTAAGTCTGTCCCATTTATCATAAATTTCTTTTGTGGAAATTTCAATATCAGGTTTTACAAGAAGTAAACTCATAGAGGGAACCTTTAAATTTTCAAATATTTCCCCTATGCCTTTCGCAAGCTTTGTCCCACCTTCCAGACAGAAAGGAACATCTGCTCCGACTTTCAGAGCAATTTCTTTTTTTTCTTCTTTTGACATATTCAAATTCCATAATTTGTCTAATGCCACAATTGTAGCAGCAGCATCAGCACTTCCCCCAGCAAGGCCGGCAGCTAAAGGAATTTTTTTATTAAGCCTGACTAATATCCCTTCTTTTTTTTGGTATTTTTCTTTCAAAAGATTAATAACCTTTACTATCAAATTATCTTCTCCTACAGGCACCTTTGGGTTATCGCACAAAATTTCGATTGTGTCGCTTTTTTCAAACTCCAAAATATCAGCCAAATCAATTGATTGCATTATTGTAGAAATTTCATGATATCCATCTTCTCTCTTTCCTAATACATCTAAAGATAAATTAATTTTAGCATAGGCCTTTACTTTGATTTTTTTCATTTCTCCATCCACGCTCTTTCAATAATATTATAGTTATATATTATACATTATACAATAAATTTTCTGTAAAAAAAATACGCAGTCTCCTGCGTATCATTCTTCCATAGGTATTATTAATTTCATTCCCTCTGAAACTTTTTCTTCTTCTAAACCATTGGCAGAAATTAATTCTTCAAGGCTCACCCTGTACCTTTTAGCAATATCCCATAGGGTTTCATCTTTTTGCAGCATGTAGATAACAATGCTGTGTTTATTATCGATTTCTCTTGGAGCTTCGATTTCCTTAAGGTCTACAATAACCTCTATTTCTTTCTCTGCAAGTAAATCAACAGTATTATCAATTGCAAACTTTAATTCAATTTCTTTCATAGCTATTATTTCATAGGAAACATGAGAAATTTTTATATCAACCAACATAGGTCCTTTAACTTGACTTATCTCAACAAAAGTCTTAAAAGGATATTCATCTCTATAAGACTTTACACTACCTTCTTCAGACAAATATAAAATAGTATAATCTAATATTCCTTCTAAAACCAATTTATCTACATCTACACTGTAGTCAGATATAACAGGAATAACCACAACATCTATAAATCTTTTTAAGAAAGAAGGTAATTCTACATTAGTTTTGACTACAAATTGAGATTTAAAAGATTCTAATTTCTCTATCACCGTTAAATTTTCTTTTATGGGTTGAATATAAGCTTTTGTACCATAGGCATCAACAGGAAGCTCTCTATCCTCCGTCTCCAGCACTTGAACTTTTACTCTTATTGTGACTTCTATATCTAAAATAGTATTTTCTCCCTTTTCATCCTCCAATATGGTTGTAACTACGTCCACGACTTCCTCTTGAGTTTTAGCAGACATATAACTTAAAGCCCCAGGAATATCTACAAAATTTGCATAATTTAAATCTGTTTCTAAATTTCCAAATTCTCCTCCCTGGGAAATATATAAAATATTACATTGTACACTTCCTTGAACTATTACCTTGTTATCAGTGACTTTAATTTCTTCCGGTTTTACTGCGACATCTGTTTTTATGACTTTTTGAATAGGTGCCTCTCCATCAGGAACTTTTATTTTATCTTTTACAAAGACTTCTACACTATTTTGTCCCACTGTATGCATTAACTTCACATTTTTCTTTAGAGACTCCACTTTTATCGAATCTTCAGCTCCTATTACTACTTCTTTTTTATCAGATACTACTAATCTGCATTGTATCTTTATTACAGCTCTCATACTTATTTTTCTACTGTTTACCAACTTGTAGTCAACATTTTCGATATTTGCAACTAACATGCATCTGCTTCTCTTATCAATGCCTTCATCCTCAATGACATGGGAATAGTCAATTTCTTTTTCAATCCTTTCAAGCTCTCCATTTTTTTCGCCTAAATACAAAATATCTAATGCTAATTTACCTTCAAACTGAACTTTTCCTTCTGTCACAAAAACTTCACTAATATATGTCCGGGGATTTACCGCCAAAAGTACCAGCACGTCCGGTTCATTCTCAGGAACAATTATATCACTCTCTACCAGAAGTTGAGTATCATATGTACCTGATACAGAATCAAACTCTAAAATATCTTTATACACCTGTGGCATGCTTTTACCTCCTTAAAATAATTGTCCTTCACAATAAGATATGCTAATATAATATATAGTTATTGAGATAAAATTATGCCAAAAAAATAAGACCGAATATCTTCGGTCATTGGAGACACTGGATTTTTTTATTTCCTTCCATCACGGTTAGCTCTACTGTATCTGTTAAAATATCTGAATAACTGTAAGAAACCCTCCGGGTCGCTCCTTGTCCATCTAATACCACAATAAAAATGCTCGGATATGTCTTTTCTAATAATCCCTCTTTTATTATGGTCTTTTTTCTGCCACCATTTGTTTTAAGGCGAACTCGAGCACCTATATGTTTATCCAATTGTTTTTTTATTTCATCAAGGGTTGATCTATCTGCCACCACTATCAACTCCTTAACACATGCTGTAAATATTGTACCACAATTTTCAGACAATGTCAAGGGTATAATATTATATCAGTGCACCTGCCTATTTGTCAATAATGATTTTTGTGCAAAAAACAAAAAAAATATGCAAATCTCAGAGATATTTGCATTTAATCAGTAATTTTTAGCTTACGGAGTAAATTAATTTAATATTTGCCTTTTGGAACGCCATATCTAAATTTTCCCATTGTCTGCAATCCTCCAATTCCTGGCGCTCCCGTTATAGTGTTTTCTATTAATTCTTCAATTTTTACAAGCTCATTTATATGGGAAAAAGCCACTTTTTCACTCACCAAGACTGGATCAAGGCAGTGTATTAAAACCCTTTCTGGAGAGCTGGCATAATTAGCTCCCGCCTTTATAAGAGCTTCGTAATTTGATTGACAAGCTCCTGCAAAAATCACTAAATTGTCAAGTGCTGGTTCGTACTTCCTTGCATTTTTAACCGCTTCCACAAAATATTTAGAATTTCTGTAGTTATTTATATCGCTATAATCTCTGGTGTTGCTTCTTATACTATCATGACCTGTAAGAACTAATATATCAGGCCTATATTTTTCTAAGAGGTCATACACTTTATCTGGTTGTTCTTCTTCCTTTACCACTACTCCTACGACTTCCATACCTACCTTTTTATAGGCATCAAGACATACATTTAAATATTCCTCATCTCCGTCTATGTGAAGAACTTTTCCTGGCCTTCCGTAAGGCTCTTGTCGACTTGCACGCACCATCCCTTTTTTTCGCTGAAGGCTTTTTGAAGAGGCAATTTTTTTTAAAAGGTATTCTGCCTTTTCTCTATAAGGCCTATCATATTCCACAATTTTGGCGCGAGAAACCTCTATAAGGTCGTCTTCTGGTGCATCTGCAATTATTCTCATGTTTAAACCGTGTAAAAGATAATGCCTTACTCCTTTATTATCTATAACATTAATGACTCTAAACAAAATGTCAGAGCCATAAGACTTTCTCATTACAATGTCATTAATGCGAAAAGCCATAAATTAACCCCCCTGCGCAGCTTAATTCATAGTTTATAATATGCAGAGGGGTATATATAGGTGTATATAAATTTATTCTTCCATCTGTTTACCCAAAAAAGCAGCAGCTGTTTCAGCGATTTTTGCTTCAACTTCTGTAACTGCTTCACCGGCTTCTTTAGTAAAAATCACCACACTTCCTATTGTATCTCCTCTTGAAATAATAGGAACTATAACTTGAGATGTAATGTTAAATTCCTGTCCATCTGCTATTTTAATCGGTCCTTTATCTTTCCCAGTCCCAAGCATTATCGTCTTTTTTTCTTCCAAATATTTTTCTAATTCTTGACTTATTGGTTTATCAATTAATTCTTTTTTTGCAACTCCGGAAACAGCTATTACATTATCTGTATCTGTAATGCATACAGGGTGTTTTGTAGATTGATATATGCTATCAGCGTACTCTTGCGCAAAATCGCTTAATTCACTTATTGGAGAATATTTCTTTAAAATTATCTCTCCTTCTTTATCTGTAAAAATTTCTAAAGGGTCTCCTTCCTTGATTCTTAATGTTCTTCGGATCTCTTTAGGAATAACAACTCTCCCTAAATCATCTATTCTGCGTACAATTCCTGTAGCCTTCAAAGTAAATACCTCCATTTCCTAAAATTTTTAGCTCAAGATTAGTATTTATATTTTTCCATAAATTTATTCGCAAAAAAACCCGGCAACTAAACTGCCGGCTTTTTACCCCACTGTTACTTTTATATTTTGAGGAAACTTTTGTATTTTTGCTGCTTTCTCAAGTGCATCATATTTTTCTTTAATAACTTGATTTTTCTTATCATTTAACAAATAGCTTTCTATCGCATCCTTTACTTCATTAAAAGGTTTTATTGCAACACCCTCTGACTTTATTATATGGTATCCATAATCAGTCTTAACAGGTTTTGATATTTCACCTTTCTTAAGTGAAAAAACTACTTGGTCAAACTCGGAAACCATAACGCCATGAGGAAATTCTCCCAAATCTCCTCCTTGGTCTTTTGTAGCAGTATCAATAGAATACTCTTTTGCTAATGTAGCAAAATCTTCGCCTTTCATAAGTCGATTGTATATATCTTCTGCTGTTTTTTCATCAGCCACTAATATATGACTAGCCTTCACCACTTCAAACTGCTCTTTATTATCCTCATAATACTTTTTTAACTCTTCTTCTGTAACTTTTACATCTTTTGTATATTCGTCAAAGAGCTTATTTATTAAAAGATAATTTTTCACATCTTCTTTTGTAATATCTTTATTAACTTCTTTTTCTTTTTGATACTCATCCGCTATTTCTTTGTCTGTAACTGTAATATTATTTTTTAGGGCCTCCTGCACAAGTAATTTTTGAGCAATCAAACTATCAAGCACATTTTCTTTTACTACATCTAAAAACTTTTTCCCTTGATAATCCTGATCCCATATATCTTTTGTATATTGGGGACTACTTTCAATTTGAGCCTTTACTTGGTCAAAAGCTTTTTTGTATTCAGCATTAGTAATGTTTTCACCATTAACAGTTGCAACAACGTCTTTTTTGGTAGAGCAGGATACTGTTAAAAATACTATAAAAACAAAAAATAAAAGTAATGCGATTTTCCTTTTCAATATAACATCCTCCTGACTTTAAAAAGTTTACATAGACATAACTTAATTATATATCATTTCTCCACTAACTGCAAACTTTTTATTTTTTCTACTAATTCAATAAGTTCCTTTTGTATAGTCTCTTTTTTATTGAATCTATAAGTAAGATATGGTTGTACTTGACTTGAAAATATTAAATTCCCTCCATATTCTTTTATTGCCTTCTCTATAACCTCCATATTTACTGATTCCATATCTTTAAACTTTAAAATAACGACGTTTCCTTTTTCCGTTATTTCAGTAATATAGAGCTGAGAGGCAATAGCCTTTAAATAAGCAATTTCCAATAGTGCCTCTACAGGCTTTGGATAATCGCCAAACCTATCTACAAGCTCTTCTGAAATCTCTATCATATCTTCTCTAGATTCTATAGAGGCTATTTTCTTGTACATCTCTAATCTTAAATTTTCGTCTTCAATATAGGAAGAGTCAATATAAGCATTGACTTTTATGTCTATTGTGGTAGTAATCTCTTCTTTGGGAGCTTCTCCTTTTAAATTCCGTATAGCCTCCTCTAAAAGCTTTAAATACAAGTCATAACCAATTGCATTAATATGACCATGTTGTTCTGCTCCAAGGAGATTTCCTGCACCTCTTATCTCCAAATCTCTCATGGCAATTTTAAATCCAGAACCAAATTCAGTAAACTCTTTTATCGCCTCCAACCTTTTTTCCGCCACTTCACTTAAAACTTTATCCTTTCTATAGGTAAAATAGGCATAAGCAAGTCTATTTGACCTACCTACTCTTCCTCTTAATTGATACAATTGGGAAAGCCCTAACTTATCCGCATCATAAACTATAATAGTATTTACATTTGGTATATCAAGCCCTGTCTCAATTATTGTAGTACTTACTAAAACATCGTATTCCCCATTTAGAAAGTCAATCATCACTTTTTCTAATTGGCTTTCTTCCATTTGCCCATGAGCCACAGCTACTCTACAACCAGGAACTAAATCTTTTACCAAAGAAGCCATCTTTTCTATGCCATTTACTCTATTGTAAACAAAATAGACTTGTCCCCCTCTTCCAATTTCCCTTAAAATAGCATCTTTTATTAATTCTTCATTAAATTCCATCACATAGGTTTCTACTGGAAATCTGTCTTCAGGAGGATTCTCCAATACGCTCATATCCCTTATACCAATCAAGGACATGTGCAAAGTTCTAGGAATAGGAGTTGCTGACAATGTCAAAACGTCTATATTTTCCTTAAGTTTTTTTATTTTCTCTTTATGAACAACTCCAAACCTCTGTTCTTCGTCTATAATTAAAAGTCCTAAATCTTTAAATTTCACGTCATTCTGTAAAAGCCTGTGAGTACCAACAATAATATCGATAGTCCCTTCAGCTAGGCCTTTAATTATTTGCGCTTGTTCTTTGGGAGTCCTAAAACGGCTAAGCATTTCTATCTTTACAGGAAATTCTTTGAATCTTTCTATGAAATTAGTATAATGCTGATAAGCCAAGATAGTTGTAGGACACAAAAAAGCAACCTGTTTTCCATCAGCCACCGCTTTAAAGGCAGCCCTTAAAGCTACTTCTGTTTTACCATATCCCACATCTCCACAAAGAAGTCTATCCATTGGCCTGTCTTTTTCCATATCCTCTTTAATTTCTTTTATACACCTTAACTGGTCTTCCGTCTCTTCATAGGGAAATTGCTCTTCAAACTCCTTTTGCCATGGAGTATCAGGAGAAAAAGCATGTCCTTTCACCATCTGCCTTTTGGCGTAAAGTTGTATCAAATCCTTAGCAAGGTCTTCTACTGCTTTTTTGGCTTTTCTTTTTGCTCTAAGCCATTCACTACCCCCTAATTTATTTAACTTAGGTGGATTGTCTGTAGGCCCCACATATTTTTGCACAAGGTCTAATTGTTCTACTGGTACAAAAAGGGTATCTCCCCCTGCATAAATTATTTTTAAATAATCCCTTATAATCCCATCTACTTTTATCTTTTCTATGCCTTCATACTTTCCTATACCATAATTTACATGCACAACATATGACCCTACTTCTAATTCAGTAAAGCTTTTTATCTTGTCGGCATTTCTAATTTTTACAGTTTTTTTGCTCCTTTTAGTCTGACCAAAAATTTCTCCATCGCTTATAACCGCAAATTTTGCATCCACATACTCAAATCCCTTGCTAACAGAGGCAGGATATATGACCACTTGCCCTTTTTGTATATCGTATTCACTGTCTTTAATCACTACAGTATCAATATTAAAACTGTCAAGCGTATCTTTTAAAATTCTTGCTCTTTCTTGATTCCCACTTAAAAGCAATACTTTATATCCTGCGTTTTTGTAATACTTCAAATCGTCTACTAAAATATCCATTTTGCCGTGAAAAGGGTGCATAGACCTTGATACAAAATTAACAATTGTTTGAGGCTGTAGTTCATTGTCAGGCTTTGCTAAAGTATTCATTATGAGTAAAAAGTTATTTTTCACTCTTTTTAATATCTCCTCATAATCAAAAAAAAGCTTACTTTGCTCTGGCAAAACCTCTCCTTTTTCTAACAAAACCTTGAAATTTTCATTAAATTCCATTTGAAGGTTATTTACCCTTTGTTTAATGCGACTGCTTTCATCTAAAATAATAACTGCCTCTTCTCCCATATAGTCAACAATAGAATAGACATCATCATAAAAATAATCTATAAGCTCATGAATATTTTCCACCCTTTTAGATTCTGTAATCTCCTCCATAATTTCTTCAAATTTTTGCTGTAACTTTTCTGCAATGCCACTTTTCGATTTTTTTATTTTTGACAAATAGGAATTTAAATAGTTCGAAACTGCCGAAATCCCCTTTTTGATGTGCTCTGCCTCTGCGATAAACTCTGTAGCTGGAAAAATATTTATTTTATCAATATTTTCTAAAGACCTTTGGGTAATCACATCAAAAGTCCTTATGGAATCTATTTCATCGTCAAAAAGTTCAATCCTATAAGGATATTCTTCCGTAGGAGAAAAAACGTCAATTATTCCTCCCCTCACACTAAATTGCCCTTTTCCTTCCACCATTTGAACCCTTTCATACCCCATGGTCACCAAATTTTTTATAACTTCTTCTAAATTTACAGTATCACCTAATTTAAAAACAAATTGATACTTTTTAAACAAATCCATAGGTATGAGCTTACCTACTGCTGCGTCTATAGAAGTAACTACAGCATGGGGACTTCCTTCTGACAATTTTTTAATTACCTGCAATCTCTGAGACACCACTTCTTGACTCGCAGCATCTATTTTATAAAACAAGGCTTCTCTTTTGGGAAATAAAGAGGCATTGCCAAAATTAAAAGAATACAAATCTTCGTATATTTTTCTTGCTTCCACCTCATCAGGAGCAATAACTAACACCTTTTTGTTAAACTTAGTCATTATATAATGGGCAATATGGGCTTTTTGAGAATCTGTAAGCCCATAAGCCAAAATAGGTCCTTTCCTCTGTTGTAGAAATTCTTCTATTGTTTTAATCTCTTTTAATTCTTCTATTTGACGAGTAAACATGTTCATCACCTCAACATAAGCCTATTCCATAAGCCATGTATTAAAGAAGTTACAATAATAGCCAAAAAAATATTTGTTTGCATCACTAATATGTAAGAGGTTATACCAAAAAAGCTGTGGCTTAAGATACTTAAAATAGAAGCCCTTAAATTGATTTTATAGGAAGCTTTTATGTAATCATTTACTGCCTCTGCAATTCCAAATATCAAATGAGACAAAAGAATAGAGGAAGTCAAATACCCTGCCACTGTCTTACAAGTTTCTTCAATGGCTGGTACAAGATAAATTATAGCTCTTCTCTTATATTTAGTTACTGCCATCCTATTTAGAAAATATGCTAAAATTACACCACCAATTCCAGATAATAGCCACATGTATTCATTTTTCTCCTTTATTGCCTTTTTATCAACCGTTAAATTTGCTCATAGAATGTTCTATCCCATTTTCTATAATATCTATCACCGCATCTGCTGCTTTTATAACAGCTTCATCAATTAGTTTTTTCTCTGACTCTTCAAACTTTCCTAATACATGACTTACTAAATCCTCTTGCGGTTTTCCAATTCCTATTCTAACTCGTGGAAATTCTTCGCTATTTAAAAGATATATGATAGACTTCATTCCATTGTGACCGCCTGAACTTCCTTTTGTTCTTATCCTTATTTTGCCCACATCCAAGTCTTTATCGTCATAAATCACAATTACATTTTCAAGTGGAATTTTATAAAAATTTACAGCATCGTATAAAGCTTCACCACTTGAATTCATAAATGTCTGAGGCTTTAAAAGAATTATTTTCTCTCCTTTAAAATTCCCTTCACCCACAAGGGATTTAAATTTTAATTTTGTGACATTCATACCTAATTTTTTTGCCAATTCATCTATTACCATAAACCCTATATTATGTCTCGTTCCTTCATATTCTTTACCAGGATTCCCTAAACCCGCAATTACGTACATACGACCACCCTTCCTTATCAAATTAATTATACATAATTAAACAAAAAAAAGCTATAGCATCTACAAAAGATTACCGACAAGTTGTAGCTTGCCGGTAATCTTATATGCGAGGGAGGCATTTATTTCATTTATTGAAAGTTTGCGCTGCTTTGCAATTTTACAGGAACTGTAAATGTTTTGCCATTTCTCCAAACTGTTACATTTATTACATCTCCAACTTTGTGGTTATTTATTATGCTTTGCAAATCCTCAAAGGAAGTAATGTTTTTGCCATCAGCCTTTATTATCACATCTCCTGGTTGGATACCAGCTTTTTCTGCTCCACTATTTGGCTGAACTTGAACTACATACACTCCTACAGGCAAATTATATCGGGCTGCATCTTGTTGTGTAATAGTTTGAGCACCTATTCCCATCATAGGCCTTTCTACATAGCCGTGTTTTATTATCTGGTCAATTATAGGTTTTGCTTCGTTTATTGGAATTGCAAAACCCATACCCTCAACAGGGGTTCCTTGGCTCTGGAACATTCCAAAAGGATCTTGAATACTTGGTCCTATTGAAGTGAGCTTAACACTTGTTATACCTATAACTTCTGCTTTACTGTTCACAAGAGGTCCGCCGCTGTTGCCAGGATTTATAGCTGCATCTGTTTGTATGAGTTTGACAGGCCCATAATCACTTTGGAGGTTTCTGTTAAGTCCGCTTATTATACCCGCTGTGACTGTACCTGCAAAGGAATCTCCAAGAGGATTGCCTATAGCAATTGCCAATTCCCCAGGTTGGAGTTTTGAAGAGTCTCCCAGTTTTACAACGGGTAAATTAGGAAGGTTTATTTTAAGTACTGCGAGGTCTGTTCTATCATCTTTTCCTACAAGTTTTGCATCAGCACTTCTTCCATCTAAAAGTTTTACTGTGATTTTTGATGCTCCGTCAATTACATGGTTATTTGTGACAATATATCCATCCGAACTTATTATAAAACCAGAGCCACTGCCTTTAGGGACATATTCTGTTCTATAGCCATTTGTATAAGCAACGTTTGTATCAATTTCTACAACAGCTGGGCTGACAATTTTGTATATGTTAGGTATCAAATTTAAAATACCGCTTTCGTCTGATGAAGTAGCATCTAGAGGCAAATATCTTGTAACAACCTGGGCTGATGCATCATTTTGGGTTCCATAGTATTTCATCACAGCACCTGTAACTCCTCCGCCAATTAAAGCTGCCACTAGCGCTACTGCAATAAAAGATGCTACCATCTTCCTTCTAAATCTTTTTACCATCTTCCCAAGACTCTTTTTGTTGTTTCTAAATTCCACTTTAGGAATTGGTGCAGTAGTTTCCAATTCCTCTTGCTTTTGTTCCTCTGCCTTTAATATTTCGCTATTTAATTCTTCTGTTTGATATAGCTCTTCTTTTTCATTTTCTTCTGGAGGAACTACATTCTCCGGATCATTTTTTTCAATTTTATCTTCAAAGTCTTTTCCGTAATCCATAATCACTCACTCCTTTTGTTTTTTCTTGCTTTTAATTATAACCACTTTTTATTAACAAATTATGAACATGATGTAAAGATTTTAAGTAGTTTTTATTAAAAAATTTTTTGCACTGTTTTTTATAAATAAATGTGCGGCCCAAGTATTCACTTGGACCGCTATGATAAGGGAGGTCAAGGAGAGGCATTTGTCGCTCTCAAGTATCATTATATCCTTTATTTATGAATAAAGTGTTAACAAAGTGTAAATATTTTATTGTGATTTTTTAAAATTTTTTCATCGGTAAAGTAAAAGTAAATGCTGTACCTTTACCGAGTTCACTTTCTACCCATATCTCCTCATTATGAGCATTTATAATGCGCTTTACTATATAAAGTCCAAGGCCTGCTCCATCTTTCCCTCTCGATTTGTCCGCTTTATAAAATCTATCCCATATATGCTCTTGGTCTTCTGGAGAAATACCTATTCCATTATCTTTTATAGTAATAAATGCCTTGTCATCTTTTATTTCAGTAAAAATATGAATTATACCCTTTTCTTTAGAAAATTTTATTGCATTGTCTATAAGATTTGTCAAAACTTGTTCTATCTTATCTTTATCAGCTATAACTATTCTTCTGTCTTCTTCAAAATCGACTTTAACAGTTAGATCTTTTTCCACTATCCTTTTTTCAAACTTTATAACGGCCAGTCTTATAAGTTCATTTATATCAAATTCAGTCTTATTAAGTGGGAATTGCCCTGACTCAAGTTTAGTCATTTCAAGGAAATCATTTATGAGTCGAGACATCCTCCTTGTTTCTTTTTGCACTATTTTAAGATAATCGCAAGCTTTTTCCTTTGGAATAGTACCATCTAATATCCCATCTATATATCCTTGTATAGAGGTCAATGGAGACCTCAATTCATGGGAAACATTTGCCACAAAATCTTTTCTCATATCTTCTAATTGTTCTAATTCTTTTGCCATAACATTAAAGGATTTAGCTAAATCCCCTATTTCATCTTCTTCTTTATGTTGCACCCTTGCTGAAAAATTCCCCTTCGCTACCTGCTGAACAGCCAAGCTCATTTCTTTAAGAGGCTGAGATATTTTACTGGAAGTATAAGAAATGAGCACAAAACCTATTATAAGAGCTACTCCTCCAGATAAAAGCATTAAAATAAAAATGTTTATAATGGTTTTATTCATTTCTGTCAAAGGTGCATGCATAAATATAGCCCCTTCAATACGGCCATTTATAACAAGAGGCACTCCTACTGTCAAAACAGGCTGATTAAATTTACCACCAAAATATCCTTTTTTTACAACAGATTGTCCATCTAAAATGCTTTTTATTTCTTCTTTACTGAGGCTTACTCCTGTCCACGCTTTGCCCTGCTGCTGTGATTGACTGTAAATTAGCCCTTCTTTATCCACGATCCATACAGTAGCATTAATCAACCTAGTAACAACATTTAATTCTTGATTCCATTTATCTATATTTATGTCACCTACTGCAAATTCATTTAAAATTGCATTTATTTCTTGAGCCTCTTCCAACATTATTTTTTCTTTGTCGGCAAAATAATAGTTTTGAAACATCAGATAAAACATCCCTGAAAGGATAGACAAAGTAATAAGGATGATAATTATATTGCTTATAAAAAGTTTTTTAAAGAGTCTATTTTTGCTCAAATTTAGTTCACCTCAAATTTATAGCCTACACCCCATACGGTGGTAAGTTTCCAATTAGGACCATCTCCCATTTTCTCTCTAAGCCGCTTTATATGAACATCTACTGTACGACTATCTCCCATATAATCATAACCCCATACATTTTCTAATAGCTGGTCTCTCGTGAAAACCCTGTTGGGATGTGTACATAAAAAATATAAAAGTTCTAACTCTTTGGGAGTTAAATCCACATTTTGCCCTTTATAAACAACTTTATATTCGCTCAAACTTACATAAAGGTCTGGATAAGAAACAGCCTGTTTTTCATCACTTTCCGGTTCATATCTTCTTAAAACCGCTTTAACTCTTGCTACTAATTCTTTCCCGTCAAAGGGCTTTACGATGTAGTCATCAGCGCCAATCTCTAAAGCCAATACCTTATCAAGTGTATCCCCTTTTGCGGTAAGCATTATTATAGGTACTTTTGAGAATTTTCTGACTTCTCTGCAAAGAGCTATACCATCAATTCCTGGCAACATTATGTCAAGTATGACGAGCTTTGGTGGTTTTTCTTGTATTTTCTTTAGTGCGCTTTGCCCATCGTATATCTGCTCTACATCAAAACCTTCTTTTTCAAGGTACAAAGAAACTATTTCACATATATTTTTATCATCATCCACCACATAAATTTTTTCATTCTCTCCCACAAAACCACCCTCTACTTCAAGTTTCCTTGTTTAAATTATATCATAAAATTTAAAACAAAATATAAAAAAGGCACATAAAGTGCCTACAGACTGTAGACAAACTTTCGTAAAGGAGATATTTTGCATAAGGAGCGACTTGTTACAAAGCGGTAACAAAACTTAGCAAGACCGAGGGGGGAGGCAGGGCCGAAGCCATGGATGGCGGAGGCGGGCACCTTAAGGCATGGATGCCGATTGTGCCCGGTACCCTGCCGGAGCCCGAAGGTCGAGCTTTAGTTTTGTCGCTTTGGAACATCGGAGCGACGATGCAAAATATCTCCTTTTGAATATTTTTTAACTTTGTCAACAAACTGAAGGCACATAAAGTGCCTACACAAACAATTTACTGACAGACATGCCTTCGTGGATTCTCAAAATTGCTTCTGCAAATAAAGGAGCCACAGACCGAACTTTAATTTTATCAATTTTTTTCTCTTCAGGAAGAGGGATTGTATCTGTTATAACCAATTCTTTTATTGGTGATTCTTTTAACCTTTCAATCGCAGGACCTGACAGCACTCCGTGGGTCGCGCAAGCATAAACTTCAGTAGCACCACTGTCAAGAAGAGCCTCTGCACCTTGCACCAAAGTACCAGCAGTATCAATAAGGTCATCTACCAAAATAGCCTTTTTCCCTCTTACATCACCTATTATATTCATTATCTCTGCTACATTAGCCTTTGGCCTTCTTTTGTCAATAATAGCAAGAGGAGCATTCAATTTTTCTGCAAAATACCTCGCCCTTGTAACACTGCCGTGATCAGGGGAAACAACTACTACATCATCTCCCAATTCTTTGTCAATAAAATATTTCGCAAGAATAGGTCCTCCTAACAAATGGTCAACAGGAATATTAAAATAGCCTTGTATTTGAGGAGCATGGAGATCCATTGTAACAACTCTATGAGCTCCTGCTGCAGTTATAAGGTCAGCTACAAGCTTTGCAGTAATTGGGTCCCTCGCCTTTGCTTTTCTGTCTTGTCTTGCATAACCATAGTAAGGTATAACTGCATTGATTTCAGCCGCAGATGCCCTTTTAAAAGCATCAATCATTATCAATAATTCCATTAAGTTGTTGTTAACAGGTGCACAAGTCGACTGAATGACAAAAACGCTTGCACCTCTTACACTTTCTCCAATCCTTACACTAATCTCACCATCACTAAAAGTCCCTACTTCTGAATCGCAAAGCTTGAGTCCAAGATGCTCTGCTATTTCACTGGCTAACTTAGGATTTGAATTTCCTGAAAAAATTTTTAGAGAATTAGTATATCTCGCCATTTAATTTAAAGCCTCCCTTTTTTTATTCTTTCCTGTACCCAGCCCTCTTTATTAGTTTGCCTACTTCTAGCTATGGCAAGTGCTCCTTCAGGAACATCCTCTGTTATAGTTGAACCAGCAGCAATATAAGCATTATTTCCAATCTTTACTGGCGCTACAAGATTTACATTACACCCCACGAAAACATTATCTCCTATCACTGTCTTGTATTTTTGTTTACCATCATAATTAACTGTAATAGAGCCACATCCCATATTGACATTTTTACCAACTTCCGCGTCTCCCACATACGTAAGATGAGGAACTTTACTTCCTTCATCAATTATTGACTTCTTTATCTCCACAAAGTCCCCTATTTTGACATTACTCTGTATCACAGTTTCTGGTCTTATGTGGGCAAAAGGTCCTATTTTAACATTATTTTCTATTTTTGAAGAGAGTATTACCGAATACGTGACACTACATCCATCTCCGATTTCCGAATCTACAATCCTACAATTAGGCCCTATCTCACAATCACTTCCTATTTTCGTTTTCCCTTCTATAACACAACCAGGCAATATTACAGTATCAGCTCCAATCTCCACTTCAGCTCCTATATAAGTGGTATCAGGGTCCACTATTGTTACTCCGTTTTCCATATGACGATAATTAATCCGCTTTCTCATTATTTTCTCTGCTTCAAAAAGCTGCACCCTTGAATTTACTCCCGTTATCTCCTCTGAAGGTACAGTAAAAGCGCCAATTTTTCCATCCATATCTCTTATAATTTCCACAGCATCCGTCAGATAATATTCACCCTGTGCGTTATTATTTGTTATCATTCTTAGCGCTTTTTTTAGTTTGGCTATATCCATAACGTACATGGCAGAATTTATCTCATGGATGCTTTTTTCTTCTTCCGATGCATCTTTATCTTCCACAATCTTTATAACGTTTCCACTTTCATCCCTTATTATCCTCCCATAACCTGTAGGGTCCTCTAATACTGAAGACAAAATTGTAACACTGTTGCGCTCTTTAATATGAAAATTTATTAATTCTTTTAAGGTATTGGAGGTAATAAGAGGTGTATCTCCTGTCAAAATCAGCACATTGCCTTCCTCAGGGAGTAAGTCTTCTGCCATCATCACAGCATGACCTGTGCCTAACTGCACTTCTTGATAAGCATACTTGACTCTTTCTTTTAAAACTTCCTTTACCTCTTCTGCTTTGTGGCCGACTACTACAATTACTTCTTTACTGCCTATCTCTTCTACCGCATCTACTACCCATTCTATCATCGGTTTACCACAGACTTTATGAACCACCTTTGGATGCTTAGATTTCATCCTTTTTCCAAGCCCCGCTGCTAAAATAAGCGTCACTAGCCCTTCCAATTTTCCACACCCTCTATACTAAATTTAATTTTCATACCCTATACTATTTTAACTATAATTGCAATAAAGTTCAACAAAAAAAATAAAAAGGAGACCAGCTCCTTTTTATTCCTTATGTGCAGATTCTTGTTCTTTTGCTTTTTCATATTCTTTTAAAATAGCGCTTTGTAATCTATTTCTTGTGTCTGAATTTATAGGGTGAGCAATATCTTTAAACTCCCCTTCGGGAGTCTTTCGACTTGGCATAGCAATAAACAACCCATTTTGGCCCTCTATAACCTTTATATCGTGAACCACAAACTCATTGTCAAAGGTTACAGAAACTACAGCCTTCATTTTGCCTTCTTCATTAATTTTTCTCACCCTTACGTCTGTAATCTCCATAAGCTCACCACCTTCCTGAAGCTTAACCCAAAGTTTGCGTTTGTGGAACTGCTCTTACACTAATAAATATTCGCCATAAAATCAAAATTTCCTTCAGGAAAAACAAAAATTCCGAAAAATTTTTAAAAAAATTTTTTACTCTCTTTAACCCTTCAATATCCAGTCGCTTATTTCAATATCAATTATATTTTTCTCCTCCTCCATATTTTTTAACACAAAAACTGAAATGTAATTATCCACCAGCTTATTCTCCGGTTTTTCCGTCGAAATCATAACTCCTGCACCAACTACTTCAGCATCAAATTCCTCCATAAGTTCCATCATACCTCTAATCGTTCCGCCTGCTTTCATAAAGTCATCTATCAACAATACTCTAGAACCTTTTTGCAAAGACCTTCTAGCCAAAGACATAGAACGTATGTGTCTTTGAGACCCAGAAATATAATTAATAGATACAAAAGAACCTTCTGTAACTCTACTATCTTTTCTGATTATTACTAGTGGAACGTTAAGCGTCCTTGCGCACATCAAGGCAATAGGTATACCCTTGGTCTCCACAGTAACAATCGCGTCAACGTTTTTATCCAAAAAAGGAAACACTAAAATTTCACCAATTTTTGTTACAATATTGGGAGAATAAATCAAATCGGCAGTATACAGAAAACCTCCGGGAATTATTCTCGACGGGTCCTTTAATTTTTCCTTTATTTCTTGTACAAAAGGCAAATAACTTTTAATATTAGCTATAGGAATGTATTTTACTCCACCACCAGCCCCAGGTAATGTAATTAATTTACCAAAATTAAATTTTTCTATTACACTCTTTAAAATATCGATATCTTCCGAGGCAGTAGATTTAGCTATACCAAAAAAATTCATAAAATACTCCAAATTTATTAGTGTATTAGGATTTTCACTAAATATCTTAACGATTGCTGCCAATCGTTCATAACGTTTGTACTTATCCATAAAAAATAACCTCCGCACATACAAACTTTTATACCAAAATTATATTTAAAAGTTCACTTTTCTGCAACATGTGATATAATTTTTTTATAAATATAGTTGCTTTTGACAAGCTTTAATCATATTTTAACCATGAAAAGGCAATAATAACAATAGGAACTGAGAGGAGCGTAAACTATGGATATAAATCTTGAAAACTTTAAAAGAGTGCATTTTATAGGAATTGGCGGTATAAGTATGAGCGGTTTAGCTCATATACTTTTGAATAACGGCCATATAGTAACAGGTTCAGATATAAAAAATTCTCATATAATCGAAAGGTTAAGACAAGAAGGAGCAGTTATAACAATACCTCACAATGAAAACAGTGTCATAGGTGCTGATTTAGTAGTGTATACAGCTGCTATTCATGAAGATAATCCTGAATATCAAAAAGCTAAAGAATTAAATATACCTACTATAGATAGAGCTACCCTTTTAGGTCTCATTATGAAAAAATACAAATACGGCATTGCTGTTGCAGGAAGTCATGGAAAGACAACTACTACTTCTTTAATATCTGTAATACTCGATGGTATGGGATTTGACCCAACAGTTTTAGTAGGAGGAGAAGTAGATGTAATAGGAGGAAATGTGAGAGTTGGAAACAGTGAATATTTTCTCACAGAAGCTTGTGAATATACAGATAGTTTTCTAAAGTTTTATCCTTACATAGCTGTTATACTAAATGTCGATTCAGACCACTTAGATTACTTCAAAAATATTGACAACATAAAACAGTCTTTTAGGCAATTTGCTAATTTAGTTCCACCAGATGGATTTGTGGTAGCATGCAAAGATGATGCAAACACCATGTATGTTGTAAATGGGTTAAATAAAAACATTGTGACCTATGGTATTTACCAAGATAGTGATTGGAAAGCAAAAAACATAAGTTTTGATGACAAAGGCTGTGCAATTTTTGACGTTTATTATAAAGAGGAATATATGGGCAATTTTAAATTATCAATACCCGGAAAACACAATGTTTACAACGCCTTAGCTGCTTTGGCAGTAAGTCACCTTGTAGGAATTGACATAAAAAAAGCTTCTCATTATTTAACTGAATTCAAAGGCACTCATAGAAGATTCGAAATAAAAGGAATAGTTGACGGCATAACAATTGTGGATGACTATGCTCATCACCCTGCTGAAATTAAAGCAACTTTAGAAGCAGCAAAAAATTATCCTCATAAAAGAATTATTTGTATATTCCAGCCACATACTTACTCAAGAACTAAATCTTTGCTTAATGATTTTGCAGGGTCCTTTGACAATGCGGATAAAATAATAATAGCTGACATATACGCCGCAAGAGAAAAAGACACAGGAATTGTTTCTTCTAAAGATTTAGTGGAACTAATCTCTCAAAGAGGAAAGGATGTTTTGTACTTAAAAGACTTTGACTCTATAGTTGAGTATTTAAACAAAAATGCAAAAACAGGCGATTTAGTATTAACAGTTGGAGCAGGAAATATCTACGAAGTAGGAGAAATGTTTTTAAAAGGCCATAAAAAAACTGTAGAAGCATAGAATTTATTTAAAATGATTTCACCAATTATTTCTAGTAAGGTGAAATCATTTTTGTTTAATTTTACATATGTCAGCAGCTTTCAGGTCTTGTTCCGCTTTTTTAAACCAGTCCTGATAATACTTACTGTCTGTCATACAAAACAACTCCTTCTGAATTTATTACATAGGCAAAACTTTGCTTGCTTTTTATGTGTTTATTCCATTCTTCCGGTGTGTAAACTATTATATCTATTGGAATACTGTGTTCTATACCATATATCTCAGTTTTAATTTTTCTTTTATTTTCAGTATCAATAACAATACATAAATCTATATCGCTATCAAACTTCATTGTATTTGCAGCACACGAGCCGAATAAAATTATTTTTTCTGGATTAAACTGTCTAATGATCTGATTTTTTATTTTTTCTATTTCACTTTTATAAATTTCATCAATATATATTAACTTTAGTAGCTTCAATCATAAAAAAACACCTCTTTATAATTTTTTTAAAAGCAGACTCTAAACTTAGAAGTCTGCTTTTTATCTTGCAACACAAGATTTCCTCTCCACAAGCTTTACAGGTACAATGATGTGGTCTATGTCTACATCCTTTTGCTTTAACCTTGCAATCAAAAGTTCTGCAGACTTAATCCCCAAATCAAATGTAGAAATATCTATTGTCGTAAGGGGTGGGTTTGCAAAAGCTGACAAGGGAATGTTGTTAAACCCTACTATTGATATATCCTCAGGAACTCTATATCCTTTATCTATTGCAGCCCTTATAACACCAAATGCCATAACATCATCAGTAACCACAACTGCAGTAGGTTTTTCTCTTTCTAATATTCTCATCATCGCCCTGTATCCACCGTCTTCTGAAAACTCGTCTTGTTCCACCAACTCTCTCTTAAAAGGTATTCCATTTTCCTCAAGGGCAAGTTTATAACCATCTAACCTATCTAAACTCACTACATATTCCAATGAACCACTTATAAAAGCAATTTCTCTATGCCCATGTTTAATAAGGTAATTAGTAGCAAGCTTAGAAGCCCCTATATTGTCATTGTCAACCCAATATACACCTTTAGCATCAAGAGGCTTACCTATTACCACAAAAGGAAATTTTTCATCTCTTAACCAAGGTATAAGTTCATCGGTTGTACGGGAAGATAAAAGAATTATTCCATCTACTCGTTTGCCTTTTACCATATTTATAACCGCTTCTTTTTCCTCTTCTTGATTTCCAGATGTCGACAAAAGCAAATCATACTTTTCTCTATGGGCAACAACACTTATGCCCCTCATAACTTCTGGGAAAAAAGGATTTGAAAAAGCTTCTTCTGTGGAGCGAGGCATTATAAGTCCCAAAGTATTTGTCACCTTACTTGCAAGGCTTCTGGCAATGGCATTTGGATAATACCCCAATTCCTCCATCGCCTTCCAAACTCTTTCTTTTGTCTCTTTACTTATACGTGGATTATCAGCAATAACCCTCGATACAGTAGAAGGAGCAACATTTGCCCTCTTTGCCACATCTTTAATCGTTACATTCATGTATATCACCACCTTTAAAATGAAACCGATTGCATTTCTTCTATTTATTATTCTATCCTATTCTTTTATTTACGTCAACAGTTTTCATTTTCTTTTAAGCATTCTTTATATAACCCCAGCTATTTTTAATATCTGTTCAGTAATTCTATACAAAAATACTAACACTGATAAAAGTACAGGCCAATGCAAGAAAATATATAAGTCTTCTTTTAACTTTGTAGTACCGCGGATAACATATGGGTCAGTTACTTTCTTCAAATATCTTAATAGCACATACAAAAGAATAGCAGCAAATAATGCAAAAATCCCATAACCAATGACAACAATAAATGGAATATCTACCTGTTGTAATGGAGTTACTTTTCCTAAGTTTTGTTGTGCTATAAAATAGGATAACAATACAGAAATAGTGTTATTTGTAAAATGGCCTATCATTCCTCCATATATGGAATTAGTTCTATACACCACATATCCCAATAAACTACCGAGAAAAAGTATACCTAAAAAATTTTGCACATTTAAATGAAGCATTGCAAAGAATATAGCGGTTATAAAAATACTCTTTATAGAACCTCTCATTTCAAAACTTCTCATAACAAGTCCTCGCATAAATATTTCTTCACAGCAGGCAGCTACAGCTCCAAATATTAGAATTTGCATAAAAAGTTCTTGTGTATTGGAAGCTGCAGGTATTGGCATAACCGGAATTTTACCTAATTTAGATAGAAAGTAATTTGTTAAAAGTGCAAAAAAACCTGATACTATCCAACCTAAAGCAGCTATTATTATCACTAAAAAAGCTTGATCACCCTTTATAGGATTTAACCTTAAAACATATTTTACATCATATCTTTTAAAAAGAAGGTAAAGAATAACAGGCAGTAAAACAAGAAAAAATTCTGTGATTAGTATACCTATATATAAAGAAGCCTTTTGCACCAAATATCCCACTGTTATGAGAAGTAACATGACAAAAAAGTACAACTTACTTACATCTTTTTCATCTGGTCGCATTTAATCACTTCCTTTTTTACATCGTCAATTTCACCCTTATAGATTTTAACATAAAAAGAATAAAAAAGTAAGAATTAAATGTGAGGATTTTGTGAAACCTAATAATTGAAAATTTCAATCAATGTGATATAATAAATAATAGAATAGGGATGTGCAAAATTAATAAAAATAATCACGAACAAAAGCCAAAATATGTATGACATACAATATATAGTAATTAGGACTGACAATCGAACATAAAGAAAGTGGTAAAGGAAAAGAAAAGACAAAAAGAGGAGCTAAAAAAGGGCATAAATATCCTGTAGAAGTCAAATGTTAAAAAGTGGCATGAACCAAATTCAGCAAAAGTTAAGCCGATTGCATCAGACCAACAAGGGACTTAAACTCATCAAATTTACCCAGTTTAATAGCTACAATAGCGACAGTAAGCAAAGTAATATGGCCAAAAGTATTAAGGTTGCTGACAGAATTAATATTTCTGACATAAGCTTTTTCAAAATCCAGAGCTTTAAAGCGGGAATTATATCTTTCTGATTCAATCCTCAATTTATAGACAGCCTTAAAATATAGGGAGTCTCTATTAATAGAGGACCTATAATCAGAAGATATAATAGCATACTTAGTACAGCCTCTATGCTTTTTGCCATTAAAATATTTAGGATGCTTTATAGGGCAGGCAGAATCATCCTTAGAATTACAGAACTTGCAAACAAATTTTTGCTTAATAAAACCATCAAAATATTGCTTGCCATCTTTAAGCATTTTAATACCCGCTTCACAGACCATATAACCATCATCAGTCAGAGGGGGATTTTTAGAATTACGCTTGTTAAGAGGAATAAAGCAATGACCGTGGAGAATATTTCTAACATAATTATAAAGTTTCTTAACATCATAGCCTTTATCAGCAATAAAATTAACATACTTAAGGTTAAACCACTTATTAGTCTTTTCAAGTAAAGACAAAGCAACTTCAAAATCAGGGACATCAGCGGGAGTAGTAGTTTCAGCGATAGGTAATCCAGAGATAGCATCAACAATAATATGATTTTTATAGCCCCAATAAAACTTATAACGTTTATTAGAAGAATCATTAGAAGCAGAATAAACGCCTAATTTACAATCCTTATCAGACTTAGGCTGATTATCTTTAGAGAATTTATTTTTAGAAAAAGACTTAGGGTTATTTAACCTAGTGTTAGTTTTAATAGGGGTAGAGTCCATGGAAATAAACTCACCAGAGATAATGCCCATATTTTTGAGGATATTGACTTGATTTTGAAAGATAGTGGTTAAATAATCATGAGAGAACTCATTAATAAAACGGCGGAAAGTCCAATAAGAAGGAAGAGGTTTAAGGATGTTAAAGCCACAAAGATGAGCAATGATAAGATTATTGTGGAGATAATCTAAAAGGTCAGAAATTGTACCGAATCTTTCAGCTTGCATAACAATAAAAGCTCTAAACATTGCATGATGAGAGTAACCCTTACGGCCAGGACTAGAGGAAGGGAATTCAGGTATTGAAGACAAGTCTAGATTTTTAAGCATAGAAGAATAGAAATCAATTTTAGACTGGGAAGTAAAGAGTTCAGGTATATTTAAAAGTAATTGAAGCTGGTACATGTAGGATTTCCTCCTCCTTAAAAAATATTTTCATGCTGTATATATAATAAAATAATTCGACAAATGGGAGGGGAAATCCTACATAAAAGATAAAAAATTCAAGAGTGATAGAAAAAAAGCATGTCTGTGGAATGGCTTAAATGAAGGCTTTTGAATTTTGCACAAGTCTAAATAATAGAAAAATATGGAGGTGATGTAAATGAGCCTTATGAGGCGAGGACGCGACTGGTGGGATTGGCCCTTTGATTTCAATATTAGAAATTTGCCAAGCATTTTTGATGTGAATTTCCCATCTATTTCAGGTCTATTTTCTCGGCCAAGAGTGGACATCACCGAATCTGAAACAGAAATAGTGGCAACAGCTGAACTACCCGGCGTTGACAAAAAAGACATTGAAATAAATGTTTATGACAATATATTGGAAATAAAAGGGCAAACCACAGTAGACGAAGAAAGAGAAGATAAAAATTATTACATGAGAGAAAGATATTACGGAAGTTTTGCCAGAAGAATAGAACTACCAGCAGAAGTAGACCCTGAAAGAACTACTGCTAAATTTGAAAACGGCATTCTAAAAATCACAATGCCAAAATTACATCCAAGTAAGCCAAAGGGAAGGCGAATTAATATTGAATAAAAATTAAGGGGTAAGTTCCGGTTTACCCCTTAATTTTTTCACGTTTGCTTTATTCGTTTAGTAATTTTTGTAGCTGTTTATCGAAAGTATAAACTTCATAATTTTTTACTTTATGATAAGCATAAAGTAGCGTGTCCACAAAATCTAATTTCCTTTTGCTATAAAGCTTTAATGCTTCTTCTATTACTTCAAAATCATCAACTTTTAAATTTTCATACTCAATAAGTTCTCTCAAAGTGTCGCTTATCTCATCATTCTTTACTTTATATACTTTTTCAAGCACATATACAATTTCAGCTATTACTTCAGTTGGAACAAACACTTCATAGTTTTCCAATATCTCCGCAGCTTTTTCCGCTAATTCTTCTGTATCATTTAAAAGATACCTTAAAATTATATTTGCATCAACTATTTTCATACTTTTCCACCACCGTATTTGCCCAAGCTTCATCTTCCTTTTCTTGAAACTCCTCATTTTTATATCTTGCCAACGCTCCCCGTACTATTTTCTTTTTTTGCTCCTCATATGGCAATATGATTATTTCAACTTTTTTGCCTTTTAGCTCTTTTGGAATATCTATTACATTAGCCAAGATATCACTATTTGCAACTTTCCTAACAAATTTCACGATTTCTCACCCCTTTCAACTCAAGTAAAATCTTTATTTAAATATATTATACCATGTAATCTGACATCGCCATACTGGCACCTGCGAATAATTATAATTTTCATCGGTACCTAAACTATCTTTCAAATAAAAAATTAGGGGCAAGCTCTTGCTTACCCCAATTTTTTATTCAACTTTCTTTTTAAGCACTGCTATCATAAGAGCAGTAACTACTGTACCAACTGCTATTACTCCAATATAAAGAAGAGGATTTGACACAGCTATCGGTATTACAAATATTCCTCCATGAGGAGCTCGAAGTTCTAAGTGGAAAAGCATTGAAAGAGCACCTGTCACAGCAGAGCCCACCATTATAGAAGGTATTACCCTGAAGGGATCTGCTGCTGCAAATGGTATAGCACCTTCTGTTATAAAGGAGGCACCTAAAACCCATGCAGCCTTACCTGCTTCTATCTCTTCCTTTGTAAATCTATTCTTGAAAAGAACAGTTGCAAGTGCAAGGCCAAGAGGAGGTGTCATACCAGCTGCCATGACCGCTGCCATTGGAGCAAAAACATTTGATGCTAAAAGACCTGTTGCAAAAGTATAAGCTGTCTTGTTTACAGGACCACCCATATCAAAAGCCATCATAAGTCCTAATATCGCTCCAAAAATCACTGCATTTGTAGAACTCATACCTTTGAGCCAGGCAGTCAAAGATGTCATTATGGCTTTCATTGGAGAACCAATTACATATATCATTAAAAGTCCAACTATCAAAGTTGATAATACTGGCAATATGAGTATTGGCATTAAACCTTCTAATGTTTTAGGAAGCTTTATTGATTTTTTTAGATAAGCTACTGTATATCCTGCCAAAAATCCTGAAATGATACCGCCTAAAAATCCTGCTCCAGTGGATACTGCCAGCATACCGCCTACCATACCGGGAACAAGACCAGGCCTATCTGCTATAGAAAATGCTATATAGCCTGACAAAATCGGCACCATCAATGCAAAAGCTGAACCACCGCCAATTTTCATCAAAGCCCAAGGAAGAGTTCCTTCTACCTCAAAGGCTTTATATCCCCAGAAAAAGGAAAGTGCAATTAAAATACCACCTGCAACTACAAAAGGTATCATGTAGGAAACACCTGTCATAAGGTGTTTGTAGGCACCTGTCCTTTGCGCTGACCTTTCTTTATGAATTTCTTCTACTTTTTCTACATAATCTTTTGGTTTTTCCATCTTAAGAGCCTTTTCAATAAGCCCTTTTGCATCCTTTATAGCCTCTTCAACTGGTACCTCAAGTACAGGTTTACCGGCAAATCTTGATCTATCAACTTTTGTCGCAGCTGCTATTATGACAGCATCAGCAGCTTTTATATCTTCTTCAGTAAGCTGGTTTTCTGCACCTATTGACCCTTGAGTCTCTACCTTTATGTCTACTCCCATTTCTTTGGCTGCCATCTGAAGATTTTCCGCCGCCATATATGTATGAGCAATACCTGTAGGGCAGGCTGTAACAGCAACTACCTTTTTCATAATTAATCCCCTCTCTTAAAAATTTACTTATTAAAAGCATTTATGACTTCCTCAGGTGTCAAAGCTTTTTCTAACTCTTCTCTCACCTCCTTATGCATTAAAGACCTTGAAAGCTCAGCCAAAACTTTAAGGTGCAGCTCATCAGAGTTGTCTGGCACAGCAATTAAGAAAAATAAATGGGCAGGTTTGCCATCCATTGAGTTATAGTCTATTCCTTGGCGAGACTTTCCAAATACTATTGCTGGCTTTTTCACAAGACTGCTTTTGCCATGAGGTATTGCAACCCCATAACCTATACCTGTAGAAAACTCCTCTTCTCTTTTTTTCACCACTTCTAAAAAGCCTTCTTCATCATCTACAACTTCATTTTCTTTTAAAACACTCACTAACTCTTCCAACACTCCATTTTTGTCCTTTGCCTTTAGGTCAAAAACCATCATTTTTTCGTTCAATACATCTTTTATTTCCATTTCCCTCACCTTTCTATCCTCTCTATTTCAATCTTATCCTTTAATATATTTACCTCCTCAAGAGTGCCTGCTCTTGTGCCTTCTTTCATGACAACGGAGGTAGATAAAGCTGCTGCTATTTTTATTGTCTCCTCAATCGGAAGTCCTTTGTATATTCCATGGGCAAAGCCTGCAACAAAGGCATCTCCTGCCCCAACTGTCCCTTTTACTTCAACTTTTACTGGCATTACCCTATATATCCCTTCCTTTGTTATCACAACACTGCCGCGGCCTCCCATAGAAATCGCAACTATTTCTATGCCTGAATCCTTCAGCTTTTTCCCTTCTTCAATAACCTCTTCTAAACTTTCAAGCTTTTTGCCTACTGCATCTTCTAACTCCTGCACATTAGGTTTTATCATGTAAGGCTTTTCTTCTATGCCGTATAAAAGCGCTTCTTTGTCAGCATCAAGAATTATTTTTAAATCACCGCTTTTTACTTCTCTAATTATGTCTTTGTAAAAAGTCTTTGGCACTCCTTGTGGTAAACTTCCTGAAAGCACAAGCACTTTTGACTCTTTAGCATATTTACATATACTTTTTTTAAGTAGCTCTATTTCTTCTTCGCTTACATGAGGGCCATATTCATTCAAATCAGTAACTTCCATCCTTGAAATATCAGAAATCTTTATATTTGTCCTCGTCTCATTTTTTATTTTCACAAAGTCAGTTTTTATGCCTTCATCTTCCAAAGAATCGATTATATATTTAGCATTAGGTCCTATAAATCCGAGAGCAATAACATCGTCTCCAAAATTTTTAAGGTTTTTAGCGACATTTATACCTTTTCCCCCAGCGTCTACTCTTGATCGAATTACCCTATTTACATAACCAAGTTTCAAATCCTCAACAATTATTGTCCTGTCAATTGCTGGATTCGCCGTTACCGTCGTTATCATTATTTTCATCCTTTCCAAAGCTTACTATATCTATATTTGCCTGTTCATATTTTCTCACTATCTCATAATCAATTTCATCATCTGTTATTATTGCCGTAATGTCCTTTATATCTGCAAATTTAACAAAAGATTTTTTCCCAAATTTAGTGTGGTCTGCTACTATATAAACTTCACTTGCCACATCACACATGGCCTTTTTTGTATTGGCCTCAATTAAGTCTGGAGTCATAAGCCCATCCTCAAAAGATATAGCATTTGTGCCTATAAAAGCCTTATCCACTTTAAACTGTCTTATCACCATTTCAGCAATAGGACCAACTAAAGCCTTAGTCCTCCACCTCTGTATACCCCCTGTCACAATAAGCTCAATATCCTCGTGTTTTGAAAGTTCTATAGCAATAAGAGGTGAATTTGTGACAACAGTAAGTTTCATATTTTTTAGATTTCGCGCTATCTCAAGAGTAGTCGTACCAGCATCTAAAATTATAGAATCTCCTTCTTCTATCATTGAAGCAGCAATTTTACCTATCTTCCTTTTTGCCTCAAGTTCTACATCTTCTTTTTCAAAAAATGCAGGCTCATAATGAGTGCCAGCATTCAATATCGCACCACCGTGAGTCCTCTGTATGAAACCCTTTTCCTCCAGTACATGCAAATCTCTTCTTATTGTAGATTCAGAAACATTAAAGAGTTTGCTAAGCTCAGAAACACTGATACTTTTATCCTTACTTATAATTTCCGCAATCTTTAAGCGTCTCTCCTCACCAAACATTCTATCAGATATACTCATATTCATTCACATCCATTCAATATTATCCCGCTCAAATGTGATTGATTTTGCTCAATTTTGATTATATATTATCATTTTGGTTTTGTCAATAGGCAAAAAAATAAAACAGGCAATGCCTGTTTGAGAGAAAATAAAAGAGTCCCCCAAGGAGGAGGACTCATTATGGTTGTTTGATGTTATTTTATGACTATTACTGCTATTCTACCTGTTGAATCCTTGTACAGGTCAACTGTAGTACCCGCTGCAAGATCGCCAAGTTGTGCTAATACATAGTTACCGCTGCTGTCTTTTGTTACAACTGTCACATTTGGACTTAATGCAAAGGTGCCTTTGTCAGTTGTAATGCCATATACATTGTAGCTATTAACTTTGGCATCTTGTACATCAGCAGAGGCTTTAGACGCAAAGCTGACAATAACATTATTGCTGTCAAGACCTATAGCAGCCGCTCCTGTAGAAGGTGTAGGTGTCAAGTTAACTTTTGTTGTGTATGTTTGCTCTGAACCATTCACTAATACATTTAGCTTGTACTGAGTATTACCACTGCCAAGGTCTATTGTTGTCACTCCTGTTACATATCCGTATACTGTTGATGATACGCTTTGCTCAGCTGTTAAGCTGCTTTCATTGAGGTATATAGCTTTAACATAGCCATATTGATCAGCAACTAACTGCTTTACATTTAATGTATCTTTTGTTATGTCTGACAATTTAACTGTTGAGTAGCTATCATCAGTAGAATTGTAATTAAATATTACAGTATTGTTTGTCATATAGTAAGTTGTTCCACTTACTGTTAAGACATGTGTATCTTTATTGTAAGCAGCAGAAGCATTAATTGCTACTACATTGTCAGTATCGGCTGTCTTCGGACTATTGATAGCTGTAACAACATTGTTTGAATCAATTGAGTAAGTTATTATGTCATTTGTTCCATAGGTAGTGCTTGTAACAGTTGTGGAATATACATTTACTTTTCCATCAGCAGTTAATAGTTTTACTTTGCCGTTATTCCATACGTCGTTCGCATTAAATGCAAGCAATACTGCATAATTTGCTGTAGCTTGTTTGCCTATAAATCCAACGATATTGCCATCTTTGTCAAGAACAAAAGTACCTTCTTGACCAACTGTAGCTTTTGCACCACTTGCATTACCGTTAATGTATTGAGCTACTGTATAATCTTTATCGCCGATTGTTGCGGTTGTTGTACTTCCATCATATGCAACTTTTGTTATCTTTCCTTCTACTTTGTTTCTTACAACAAGAAGTGTAACTTTCGAACCGTCTATTGTTGAAGCATAGTATACAACATCACCAGCTTTAATATCTGTCAAGCTAGTAACTGATCCAATAACCACAACAGTCTTTACCGGATCTCCAGCTATTCTATAGCTGCTATTATAAACATTGTTAACATTGAGGAACTTGTCAGTTGATTTTACATCAGCTGTAACAACAACAGAAGCTTTGTAAGCACCTGTAATAACCGCATAATCATATTTACCGTCGTTATTTGTATCTGTCAATGCTACATTCGCACCATCATATACTTTAGTTGCTACCTGATCCAATGTTGTTTTTCCACCGTTATAAATTACAGTTACATTAGCAGGAGTATCAATATCTACAACTTTACTTCCATCATTATATACACTATTTGATACTACGTTAAAGCTCTTTGCTGTAAATGTTTTGTCTGTAGATACTACATCAACTGATACAGGGTCTCCACCTTTTATTGAATAAACATCTACAACTTTACCAAGGTATTTGTTAAAATCAACAGTACCAGCATTTATAGTTGTGGCAGCTTTAAATGTAATTACGCCATCTGAATTTACATCTTTGATTCCTTGAACCAAAACTTTACCTTGGGCAACATTGCTGTCAACGTCAGGGGTTGCAACTACAAGATATCTTGTAACATCTGCAACTTTTGATATAAGTTTGTTTCCTAATACAGGATTACCATTTGTATCATAGGATGTTACTATTTGCTGATCTAATGCTTTATCCATTATTAAAGCCAGGTCTCCACGAGTTACAACATCATTGTAAGCACGATTTAAACCTGCTGTCAATCCAAGATCTTGGGCCTTTGCAACAACGCCATATGGCCATGAGAGATTCTTATAGCCAAGGGCATTGAGCATGAAGCCAAGAGCTTGTGCATATGTTACTTTTCCTTCTGGGTCAAACATGCCATTGCCTACACCATGTGTAAGGCCAAGTTTAGCTGCTAAGTTGATGTCACCAACTGCCCAATAATTCTTTGAAACATCTTTGAAGGCTGGTGTATCATTCTTAGCCATTTCAGCTAAATTTCTGTAGCCAGATAATCTGTTTACGAAAACAGTCATCATGGCTCTTGTAACTGGCTGATCTACGCCATATGTGCCGTCTGTATTACCATTTGTAATGTTTAGAGCATACAGACGAGCCACTGCTGATGCATAAGGTGCATCATCTTTCACATCGGTGAACGGTGTCGTTGCAGCAAAACCTACTGCCATCGCGCTGAACACCAATGCGAATGTAAGAACCACTGCTATTAACTTTTTGAGGTTCTTCATACAGTCAATCCTCCTCCTTGTATTTGTATTTTAATTTTTATATTTTTTGTTTTGAAAGGCATAATGCCTTTCAAAAATTTTTTACCTATGTAAGTACATTTTAGAGCATGTAGTATGTTTTGGATAAACAACCTGATTATATTATAGCATCAGGTATTTAATGAGTCAATAAATGTTACCAATTTGTAATATTTCTGTAATATTAATTTAACATTACGAACCCTGTTGTAATATTATTTTAGGTAAAACTTCTATTTCAAACATTCTGTTCCAAGGGTATCTCACTTTCACTTCTATGTCTTTTATGCCAACAGAACTATTTCCCGCCTTTACTAGTTCTCCAATATATTTTCCCTTTATTGTATTAATAAGGGGCTTCATCTTTATTGAAAGTTCTTCATCTGCAGTTTTTTTGTCTATGTTATCTTTTGCCATGTGGTTTGACTCTGCCCATTTGTACATTTTATTTCTTACATCAGCTTGATAGGCAAAGTCGTCCGCATAACGTATAAAGGAGAAAGCTATAAAACTTTTTATAGCATCTTCTTCTTTGTAAGAAGGAAGTATGCTTTTGTCAAGGACCATTTTTAAAGACATTTCAGATATAACTGTCCCTATTGCGTTGCTGGGAGTATTCCAGCCCGCATAGAGAAAGCTTAAGGGATTTAAGTCAAAGAGCAGGTCGATTAATTTTTTATCCGCCATATTAACATATGCAACATCTGCTATTCCGAAAATTTGTCCTTTATTTTTATATTTTTGTATGTCGTTTTTTATTCCTAAATTTTCATGTGTATGGACATACAATATACATTCGCCACTTGAATCGGTTTTTCCTCCTATAAAATTAATTTTTTCTTCCACAATTTTCTTAAGGTCTGCTCCTTCATAAGGCAAAATAACTTTATCAGGGTCTTTTACGTCATAAACGACATTAAAACGAGGAATTTGCTTGTAGTACTCATTTGCAAGCCTTGCCGTTATCTCCATGCCAATTTCATCAGCGCCATGGAGTACGTATACTTTATTCGATATTTGCTGTGTTTTCGCATATTGGTTAAGTTTTCGCGCTACCATATTTGACATGCTAAACTTCTGTGTGTCGTCAATGCCTATTACTAATGTTTTTATATATCCTTCTTTTGTCCAATCAATGAGCTTTTCATTTATTTCTTTATTTAACTCAAAAAGTTCAGTGTACTTAGTAAGCACATCAGGTGGTATGCTTTTTTTTATTTTTTCAAGCCTGGCTTTATCCTTTTCTTGATTAAAAAGGTCAACTTTATCAGTTAACTCTGAAAATTCTTTTAGTTTGTCACTGTATTTTACATACTGGTAGTCGGAAAATTGTGTAGGCGTAAGGCGAGGTATTATCGAAAATATGATTATATTTTTGTTTTCATTCTCTGTCAAAAATTTATAAAGGAGCGAAAGTCTTTCTTCATAATCTTTATAGTTTTTGATATCACGGGATGCTATAAGGCCTCCATTCAAATACTGTTGCAGTGATATTACAACAGCATAAACGTTACTTCTAGGAATAACCTCATTAAGCCATTCATTAAGCCCTTCAAAGTTTCCCGGCTTTGTGTAGTCATCAAGTACATTTTGTGGAGGCAAAATCAAGTTTTTCCCCCACATATTTGTCAGAAGGCTTACATTTTGGGTATTTACAGGCCGGCTGTCAAGAGGAATAAAAATTATGTCTTCTTTTGGCATTGTAAATTTTTCATTGTAAGTAGAAGCTGGCAAGGAAAATATACATAAAGTCAGTACAAACCACAAAGCTTTTTTAAACATATCCTTCTCCTGCTTGTCTTTTTGTATAAATTATACCATAACAAAAGGGAATTTTCATTTTATTATTAATCTTTTTTTGGGCTTCGGGATTCTTCTAAGTGCTTCATACTCCTTATAATTACATAAAAAGAAAACTTGGCTCAGAATTACAAATATTTCTTTTATAAAAAATTTAATGTTTTGTTAACTTTTTTGTAACATATTTGTGATAATTATGTGATATATTTATGATAAATTTGTGTGAGAGGTTGGAAAACATGAGCAAAAAAGCGTTAATCATCCTTACAATCATGGTAACAATTGTACTTGCTGTATCAATTCCAGTGCTACATTCAAAGGCACAATCTAAAAAGCCATTTGTGCCTGTTTTAATGTACCATCACCTTCAAAAAGAAGGTACATTTGATTCTAAAAAGTATGGTGGTGTGATAATCGACCCAGAAAGATTTGAAAAGCAAATGCTTTACCTTAAAGCGGCAGGATATCACACTATAACTTTAGAACAGCTCAGAGATTTTGTACTGTACAACAAGCCTTTGCCACCAAAACCTATTGTAATAACTTTTGATGACGGATATTTAAGCAATTACACGTATGCATATCCTATACTTAAAAAATTAGGAATGAAAGCTGAAATAAATATTATAGTAAGTTATGTGCCAGATGAAGTAAACAAGCAAAAACCCGAAGTTGTTATACCGCATTTTACGTGGCAACAAGCAAAAGAAATGGCAGACAGCGGAATAATAGAGATTGAGAGTCACACATATGACCTCCACGGTTACAGGTCAAATGATTTTAAGAAAATCCCAATGGTAATGGGACCTGTAATCATTGATGGACATCTTGAAACAATGGAACAGTATAAAGAAAGGCTTTATCTAGATTTCTTGCGCTCACGAGAAATAATTAAAGAAAAAATAGGTAAAGCGCCTATATGTTTAGCATATCCTTTTGGTTCGGGAAATAAAATAAGCGACGAGATAGCAAAAAAAGTAGGTTTTGAAATGGCATTTGGCATTAAAGAAGGAGTAAATTATTATGGCGATAATATTATGAAGTTAAAACGAATTACTGTGAGGGATTCCGATACAGGTCAAGACATTGTTGAAAAAATAAACAAGTTAAGTAGGGATACAGGGTTTATTCCTTTTTGGGATATTAAAAATATGTGGTCTGAAAAGAATATACTTAGTTCGGTAATAAAAGGGATTTTTGCAGGATATGAAGACGGATCTTTTAGGCCAAACAAAATTATATCTAGAGCAGAATTCGCTTCTTTGATAGATAGAGCATTTTTAAAAGATAAACCGGTATTGCAGCAAGAAATTTCCTTCAAAGATGTTTCTCAAAATGCATGGTACTATAAACCTATTGCAAATATAGTAAATAATGGAATTATGAAAGGATACGAGGATAACACTTTTAAACCTCATAATCCCATAACGCGAGAAGAAGCCATTAGCGTTCTTATGAAATTTTATGAGCCAAAAGAGAATATTGATTTTATTTTTGATCCTGCAGACAAAAATGACATTTCATCATGGGCATATGATTTCATTAAAAAAGCTTATGAGAATAATTTAATAGCTGGTACAAATAAAGATGGTAAAATATACATTTATCCTAAAAAGCCTTTGACACGAGAAGAAGCAGCAGTACTATTAGATAAAATAGTGAAGGAGTAGCGAAAAAGCCACTCCTTCATTTTTAATAATTAGCAAATACGTCTTTTAATTCATCATTTAGTGTATTCCAAGTATATATTGAATATCCAACTGCATCTTTTGAAGCATCAAGAGCTCCCTTTAATTCATCTACAGATGGAAGTCCATAGCCATCATCATAACCGTGCAAAATAACTTCTATGTTGACGTTGTTTCCTGCTAAAAATTGTACTTTTTTAATGGAATCAGATACAAAATTTTTTGCATCATCATAGGTGTAGTTTGCGCTTGATACGTGCCAGTAGTCCATTAAAGCAATTGCATCAAAATACTTTGCCATTGTAGCATAAGGGTAGTTGGGCCTGTATTGGGGCGGATAAGTGATCGCGATAAAAGGCATTTCTGCAGGTAAATTTTTTAAAGTTTGTGTTGCATAGTCTTCTACCATCTTTGAAGCTGTAACTGGATCTTTTTGAGGCAATTCTTCAATATCTGCAGCAATCCCATCTACGCGATAACCACTTGTGGTAACATAGTTGGCAACTTGCGCCGTCAAAGATGCATCATATGTGGTGTCTTTCAAGTCTGTGTACAGCCATGCTATGACCTTTATTCCAGCTCTATGTGCAGCAGGAAGCAAGTCATCCAGCCATTTTTTCCATTTGTCTGGAAATCCCGCTTTTGATGTAGCAACTTCAAGGTAAATATGAGTTACTCTGGCATTTACAAAGCGGCTTAAATCATTTGTAGTAGGCATCGTAGAATATATACTGTACCATACTCCTTTTCCTGCATAGGGTAAAGACGTAAGAGCTTGGCCGATATTTCCTCTTGAAGATTGACTGCCACCAGCTGTCAGCGTCCTTCTATCGGAAAGATTATCAGAAGTATCACTCGTTATTTGATTAGGATTGTTATATGCAATTGTAAGCCATCCTGCAATCCAGCCTACTACTCCATTTTGAAGTTTGACTTTATACCAATCGCCTGATTTGTCAATTACACTTAATATGTCCCCGTTATTGACCTGCGTTATAATGTCATACTGTGTACCTGGGCCTGTCCGTATATTTACTACATCAGCGTTTACCATTAAAGAGGAAGGTAGAGTTGTAATAATCGGTTGTATGTTAATTATCAATTTGCCATCCTGTTGCGCTACGGAATACTCAGCATCACTGCTCAAGGTAATAATTACTCTCACCGTGTTAGGAGTAAGCTGTGTCGGAATAACACCTTTTACAACTTTATCATCAAGGGCAAATCCATATACTCCATTTTTTAAAACTGCATTGTTTAGATCTACAAAAATTGCGTCCTTATTTGGCGATTTTGAAATGTTATAGTTAGAATCTTGAGTTAAAATAATTACACTTCTTGCATCATTCATATTAGTAAATCCTATACTATCTACAGTATACGGTTTGACAGAGGTATCTTGTGTATTTTGATTTGTGGAAGTATTGTTTAAATTAGATTGGGAAGTCTTGGTAGTATTTGAAATTTGATCACTCAATTTTGCAGAAGCAATTTGCGTGTCTGTCCCTGTTTTACTGTCTATATACACAGTGTTTGTATTTTCGTCCCAATTGACGTTATTTTTGAAAGCTTCACTTATAAATCGCAATGGGACATATGTATAGCCATAGTTTACAAGTTTAACAGATGAGTCAAGTTTTACAGGCTTATCATTTACATAGGCAGTGTCTTTGTAAAAATAGAGGACGATTTTATCTCCATCGTAAGTAATCCACACTTTAGTGCTGTCATAACCTATTTGCGCCCCCATTTTTTCTGAAATAAACCTTACTGGCACAAATACATGATTGTCAATCATGAGGGGCTTCATATTCGGATTTTGTTTTACCCCGTCTATGATGATATTTATAGATGGGTAATTGTAGGAGATGTTTTTTCCGTCGATGTTATAAGTTTCAGCCGCATATGCAAATGTTCCACTGTAAATTAGAAAAATTAATAAAAAAATAAACAGATACTTTCCCTTTCTTCCCATCGGTCCCCTCCTCTTTTGTTTTTTATAACTTTTGAGTTTTATTTTATTACATTTATATTACAGGTATATTTCAGAGCGATTACAATATGGTTACAAATCCTTCTGCTTTTACTATTTTAATATTTTTATACTCTTTAAGTTGAAGCAAATGATTGTCACCTGTGACTATGAAGTCACAACTTCCTTCTAAAGCACACTCTAAGAAAATATTATCTTTTGGGTCTTCTTTTATAACCTCTATTTTTTGTTTTGGATATACAAATAAAACCCAATCAAAAGATAAAAGCCTATTTAGCAAGTCAAGTCTTTTCTCAATAGTGCCAAAAACAGCAAACTTATCTCGTGTCAACACATCAGCATATTCTTCCACAATTTCTTTACTTACTACCGGGTTAAATTTATTTAAGACCCAGTAATCAATAACTTTTGCAGGATAGCTTTTTTTGCTAATAAAAGCTGAAATTAAAACATTAGTATCAATTACTGCCCGCATTTTCGTGCTTCCTCTATCTCTTTTTGTACGTCTTCTTCAGATAAGCCTGCTGTTTCGGCTTTACTTCTAAATTCGTTTAAAATTTGCATAATCTCTAATTGTTTTGCCTTCTTTTCAAGTTCTTTTAATTGATTGTACATAGAATAACTTATTATAACTCCTTTGGGTTCAGATCGAGAAGAAACTATTATCACATCGCCTTTTTCTACTTTTTCTAAATATTCACCCAATTTGGGCCTTAATTTGTCTACTCCAATGACTTCTTCCATTTGTTTTCACCTCCAGATTAATTTTAAAATTAATTTCTAGATATATTATAGCTTTTTTGTTCATAACTATCAAGTAAAATTTAAGGGCTGGATATTCACCAGCCCTTATTCCTTGTCTTTTAACATTGCTCCTATAAAATCTCTAAACAATGGATGAGGTTTTAAAGGTCTTGACTTGAATTCTGGGTGGAATTGGGATGCCACAAAATAAGGATGGTCTTTTAATTCTATCATTTCAACCAACCTCTCATCAGGAGAAAGACCTGAAAGCACAAGGCCTTTTGAGGTTAAAAGCTCCCGATATTGGTTATTGAATTCGTACCTATGTCTATGTCTTTCATAAATTAATTCGTCTTTATAGGCTTCATAAGCTTTTGTTCCTTCAATTACTTTACAAGGATACACTCCCAATCTCATTGTGCCGCCTTTTTCATCTATGTCTTTTTGTTCAGGCATGAGGTCTATTACAGGATGGGAAGTATCCGGGTCAAACTCTGTAGAATTAGCTCCTTTTAGTCCTGCTACATTTCTCGCAAATTCTATTACAGCACACTGCATCCCAAGGCACAATCCAAGGTAAGGAATTTTGTTCTCCCTTGCATACTGGATAGCCCTTATTTTGCCTTCAATGCCTCTATCACCAAATCCTCCCGGCACTAATATACCGTCTGCTCCCTTTAAAAGTTTTTCCACTGTCTCATCATTTACATGCTCAGCATTTACCCATCTTATATTTACAGCAGCTCTATGATAAACTCCCGCATGTTTTAATGCTTCTACAACGCTTATATAAGCATCGTGTAAGTCAACGTATTTTCCCACCAAAGCTACTTCTACCTGTCTTGTGGGGTTCTTTTCTCTTTCCACGTATTCTCTCCACTCTTTTAAATCCGATTGGCCAAGGGGCAAATTTAATCTTCTTAGCACATATTCATCTACTTTTTGCTTTTCGAATTCCAATGGTACTTCATAAATTGATTCTACATCTCTATTCTCTATCACCGCTTCTACATCTACATTGCAAAAAAGAGCGATTTTTTCTTTTAAGTCCTGCGTTAGAGAAAGTTCTGTTCTGCATACAATCATATCCGGTTGAATACCTATTGACCTTAATTCTTTAACGCTATGTTGAGTAGGTTTTGTTTTTAATTCCCCTGTATTACCAAGATGAGGTACTAATGTGACGTGGATAAACATAACATTGTCTTTACCTTGTTCAATTGCTACTTGTCTTATAGCTTCAAGGAAAGGAAGGCTTTCTATGTCTCCTACTGTTCCGCCAATTTCTGTTATTACTACGTCCACATTTTTTTCTTTTGCAACTCTGTATACTCTTTCTTTAATTTCGTTCGTTATGTGAGGTATCACTTGCACTGTGGCACCAAGATAATCCCCTTTTCTCTCTTTTGTGATGACAGACCAATACACTTTACCTGCAGTTACATTGCTATTTTTGGTAAGGTTAATGTCTATAAACCTCTCATAATGGCCAAGGTCTAAGTCTGTCTCCGCCCCATCTTCTGTAACAAAAACTTCACCATGTTGGTATGGACTCATTGTGCCGGGATCTACGTTTATATAAGGGTCAAATTTTTGAATAGCAACTGATATGCCGCGACTTTTTAAAAGCCTTCCCAATGATGCAGCAGTTATGCCTTTACCAAGAGAGGATACAACTCCTCCTGTTACAAAAATATATTTCGCCATTATCTCACCTCTTAAGTGTATTATCGTTTTTTATGATTAATTTTTAATGGTTTATAACCCATAAAAAAATCTCTATTTTGGAAAAATAGAGACTCGTATCCCTTTAAGTTTAAATAAATTTTTTGATTTTTTACAATACCGCCAGTACATAAAAAAGCACCTCGTGAAAATAAATACTTATTTATTATATAGGATTTTAAAGTGATTGTAAAGAGTGCATTATTGCTTTTTATTAATTCTAATAAGCTCCTTATATTTTTCTATTGCTTGTAGATCCATTTCGTAATCTTCTTCAGTATAATTTATAACCGGAATTCCATTATTGTTTAATAACTTCATAAAATCAACTAAATTATAACCTGCTAATTCTGCAGCTCTTCCTAAGCTTATTACTTTTTCCACATATAGGCCAATTGCAAGAGCTTCTCTTAATATTTTATCCGATTTTACAAAAGAAGAAAATGCATTTATTTCTGTAAACAATTGTATAGGTATTTTTAACTCTATAGTTTTTTGTTCCTCCATAAATTAATCACCTCACAAATTAAATCAATCACTTTAAATTATTATAACACAAATTGCATTAGTTTTTGCAAAATATTATAATGTTGTAAGATATTAAAATCTCAAAACTTTATCTTATTGAAAAGGAGGAAAAATATGGCTGCAGATTATCACGTCCACATAGAAAACGGCCCTTATACTATAGAATGGCTTAAGAAGTTTATAGATTCTGGTTTAAGTAAAGGTCTGGTTGAGATTGGCATTTCTGAACACGGACATAGATTTAAAGAAGGATATAGCGCTTATAAAAGTGACGGTTTCAGAGGAGAATGGATAAAAAGTTACATGGACCAAAGCATTTCTAATTATGTTGAATTGATAAAGGAAGCAAAAGCAATGGGACTACCTGTAAAATTAGGTATAGAGGCAGACTACTTCCCCGGAAAAGAAAAAGAATTGAAAGAATTTCTTGAACCTTATCCATGGGATTATGTTATAGGGTCTGTTCATTGGATTGAAGATTGGGGAATAGACCTTGAAGAATCTATAGAAGAGTGGAAAAGTCGTGATACTGATGAGGTTTATCTTGAGTATTTTAATATAATTGAAAAAATGGCTAAAACAGGTCTCTTCGATATTATAGGGCATATTGACCTTGTAAAAATTTTTGGATTTAGGGCAAAGCCTTATACTTTTGATAAAATAAGGCAAAATATTGAGGAAATCTCTAAAACAGGTATAGTAATTGAAGTTTCTACGGCAGGGCTTAGAAAACCCGTAGGAGAAATCTATCCTTCAAAAGAAATAATGGGAATGATCAAGAAATATAATATACCTATTGTAGTAAATTCTGATGCCCATAATCCTTACGATGTGGCAAGAGATTTTGACAAAGCTTATGCTTATGTAAAATCATACGGGATAAATACTCTTTATTATTTTGAAGGGAGAAAAAAACTACCCTATAATATCTAAAAGGAGCAAGAAAGACCTTGCTCCTTTTTCATTTTATTTATTTATATATATCTCCTCTTGTATCAAAAGCTTTCACTTTAATAGCAAAATCTACGTTGTCAATCTCAAAAATCAATCTATAGTCTCCAACTCTTAACCTATATAAACGCTCCTTTTTAGATGTTTTTAGTTTTTTTATATCTCCCTCAAAAGGCAACTTACTGCCTTCTTTGCTTCTTCTAAAGTTATATATTCTCCCTCGCTTTCTTTTAACAATTTTTCCTCTTCATGGGTCATTTGTTCTACTTCTAAAGATTTATCCCAATCGTTAAATTTTTTTATAAGCTCTTTCTTTTTTTCTCTTTAAGATACTCAGCAAAGTCAATCGCTTCAGCAATTTCCTTCTCCGTTAAAGAATCTATAATTTCATTTAATTTTTTTATCATGCTACTATTTTGCATTTTTATCACCTTAATAAAATTTACTTTACATATATTATATCATCTTTACAATATTCTGACAACAATCCATATCTCTATATCAATCCTTTAACTGCTCTTGCTTTTATTATGCTATTTAATTTATTTAGAGACTCTACTGCTTCATCAGGGATTTCTTTGTCTGTGCTTACAATCATTAATGCTGTTCCATCATTTTTATTTGGGCTTACTTGCATGGTAGAGATGTTTATGCCAAAGTCTCCTAACACATTCCCTATGTGACCTATAACCCCTGGTATGTCTTTATTCTTGACAAATAGCATATACTCCGTAGGTTCAAAATTTACTTTATGTCCCATATACTCTACAATCCTCACTTCTTCTCCGTATGTGGTTCCTGCAAATTGTGTTGTTTTGCCATTGGTATCTGTAATCTTGAGAATGATAAGGCTTGAATAGTGGTTTATTTCTTCGATTTTACCCTCTACAACTTCTATTCCCATTTCTTTTGCCCTTAATTTTGCATTTACAACACTTACATCCTCCTCTAATACAGGCTTTAAAAAGCCTTTAAGAGCATAGAGAGTAACAATATCTGTATTAGTTTTCGAAATTTCTCCTCTATATATCACTTCAACTAATCTAACAGGAGTATCATTTATTTGATAATAAAATGCTCCCATGGCTTCAGCCAATTTCATATAAGGTTTGAGCTGTGAAAATTCGTCGGATTTTACCCCGGGTAAATTTACTATATTTCCGTACAGATTACCGTTTAAAGCCGAGATTACTTCTTGCGCAATGGATATACCTATGTTTTCTTGCGCTTCATAAGTTGAAGCTCCAATATGAGGCGTAAAAACGACATTTGGCAGTTCAAGAAGTGGATTGTTAAAATCTTGTCGTTCTACATTATATTTGGGTTCTACTTCAAGAACGTCTAATCCTGCTGCCGCTACAATGCCCTCTTTAATGGCATTGTAAAGGGCTTTTTCATCAATGATGCCTCCTCGTGCGACATTTACTATTCTAACTCCCTTTTTCATTTTTTTGAACTCTTTTTCGCTGAGCATTTTTTTGGTCTCTTCCGTTTTCGGGAGGTGAATTGTTATAAAGTCTGATTGCTGAAGCAATTCATCTAAAGTAACTTTTTCCACACCGTATTTTTCAAAACGGCTATCAGGCATATAAGGGTCGTAAGCAATTACTCTCATGTTGAATGCTGCCAACCTTGCAGCAACAAGGGAACCGATTCGACCCAAACCTATTATGCCTACAGTTTTTCCGTTCAATTCAACGCCTTTGAATTTATCCCTTCTAAAGTCTCCATTAAGGCCAGCATGATATGCCTGTGGTATATTTCTGGCTATAGCCAGCATAAGACCAATGGTCAATTCCGCGGCAGCAACGATATTTCCAGCAGGAGTATTTACAACAAGGATTCCTTTTTCAGTAGCTGCTGTTACATCAATGTTGTCAACGCCATTTCCCGCACGACCTATGACTTTTAATCTTTCACCTTTTTCGATGAGTTCTCTATCCACTTTTGTAGCACTTCTAACAATAATAGCATCATAATTTTTAATAATTTCTAAAAGCTCATCTCTTGAAATATTAGTTTTCACGTCTACGTCAGCGTGTTTTTTTAGATATTCAATGCCATTTTCTGATATTTTCTCTGTGACAATTATCCTCAAGTTATATCCCTCCTTACCCCTCTATTGCGTCTTTCAACGCCTCAAGAGTTTTAATAAGCATTTCTTCAGTCACATAACCCATATGACCTATTCTTATAATTTTCCCTTTTAAAGGTCCTTGTCCTCCTGTTATCAATACCCCATGTTTTTCTTTCATATAGTTTATAATTTCTGATGCTTTGTATTTTTCAGGAACTTTTATGGCAGTTATTAAATCAGAAGCTGTGTCTTCTTCCGGCAGTAGCTCTAATCCTAGGCTCTTTACGTATTCTCTCACTCTTTTTCCATAGTCGGCTTGCCTTTTGTATACATTATCCAGTCCCATTTCTAAAAGCATATTTGTCGCTTTTGCTACAGCCATTATTATGGAAACAGCAGGAGTAGCAGGAGTATCGGGGTTGGGCTTTAAAACGCCTTCTCTTGCTTTTTTTAAGTTAAAATAATATTTTGGAAGATTAGAAGTTTCAGCCATTTTCCATGCTCTTTCACTTAAAGCAACAAAGCTAAGTCCAGGAGGCGACATAAGGCATTTTTGAGAACAGGTTATTACTGCATCAATACCCCATTCGTCCATTTCAAGTGGTATACCGCCTAAAGAGCTTACAGCATCAACGACAATTGCCACCCCGTATTTATTAGCAATTTTTGCAATTTCTTTTACATTATTTGTAACTCCTGTAGAAGTTTCATTATGAGTGACTAAAAGGGCTTTGTAATTACCATTTCTTAATTTGTCTTCTAATACGTTAAGGTCTACGGCGTTTCCCCAGCCAAAGTCTTGAAGTTCTGCATCAAGGCCATAAGCTTTTGCTATATCATAAAACCTTTCTCCAAAGTAACCTATACTGGCTACTAATACTTTATCACCGGTGGAAAAAAAATTCGCAATGACAGCTTCCATTCCACCTGTTCCTGATGAGGTCAAAGTTATAACTTCATTTTTAGTTTTAAATATTTCTTTTAAATTTCTATTGAGATTAGAAAATAATTCATAAAATTCTTCCGTTCTATGGTGTAATGGCTGTGCACCAGCAACTTTTTTTACCTCTTCCGGTACCATTGTAGGCCCCGGTGTCATCAATGTCATCTCTTTCATCTTATCACTCCCTGTTACTAGATATATATTTAATATGATAAATCAATAAAGTAAAAAATGCAATAGCAAAAAATACATTTGTCCACGCAAAGTGGACATTGTTAAAAAAATATCGATTACTGATATGCAAAAATGAAAAAATATATTATCACGAAAGGTAAGAATTATTAAAAATTATCCATAATAATAAAATAAAAAGAAAGCGCCCGTTAGGGCGCATCAGTTTGTTGACAAAGCAAAATTTAAGCCCCTGTTTTCCTATTTCCGAAAACAGGGGCTGTATGTATCTGGATAAAATTTTCTTTAAAACTCCAAATAATGGATAAAAATTCAAAGTACCCAAAGGGCTCTTGCCCCTCCTCCATAACCATGTTGCCATTTTCTTTAAATTCATGGCAGCAAAAACAAGCATCGCTTGCATGGACAGTTTTTCTTTTCCTCTTAATGTTGTCCATCGCAAACCATGCTTCTCTTTCATATCAGCAAATACTCTCTCTATTGTCTCTTTCCTTCTTTCATATACTTCCTTACAATAAGGTGTATGCCTTAGGTGTTCTGCTTCTTCTACATATCCTTCCCATATGTGCCTGAATATCCTCTTTGTGTAGTCTTTACTTTGGGTACACTTTTCTCTTAAAGGACAATTTTTACATTTTTCTGGATTTGATTTGTACTCTCTATATCCTTCTCTATTGGTTGTAACATATGTTAATATTTCATTTTGTGGGCATATGTAACAGTCATAATATTCATCGTATACGTACTGCTGCTTTTTCATGAAACCATCTTTTGTCATTGGTCTTGTATACGGCACTGCTGGTATTATTTCTTTATCAAATATTGTCTTTAATATGTACGGATTTTTATAGCCTGCGTCTACTGCTATTGCTTTCGGTTTTCCTACTCTCTTTTCAACTTCTTCTAATACTTCTTGAAACATTACACTGTCGTGGACATTTGCAGCTGTTACTTTTACTCCTAATACAAATCCATTTTTATCGCAGGCTGTATGAAAAGAATATGCAAAACATTTTTCTTTTCCGTTTTTGTTTAACATTCCGCTATCTGGGTCTGTTTTGCTTACTTTCACTTCTTTCGTCTTTATTTTCTTGATTTTCTTTAATGGCTTTTTGCCATGAGCTTCTCTATCTTTGTTTATTTCTTCTTCTAGTTTTTCTTGATAAGTCCTGGCTTCTTGTTCTACTATTTCTTTGGTGTATTTCTTCTTGTTGGCACTTGCTTTTACATGGGTTGAATCTATGAATACTTCCTCCGCATTTACTAGCCCATGCCTTATTGCTTCTTCTAAAATCTTCGTAAATATTTTCTCAAATATGTCTGTCCCTTTGAATCTTCTTATGTAGTTCTGGCTAAATGTTGAAAAATGAGGTATTTCTTCTGTTAGCCCATACCCTAAAAACCACCTATATGCCACATTTGTTTTTATCTCTGATATTGTCCTCCTTATTGAGGGTATGCCAAAAAGATACTGAATAAACAGGATTTTTATTAATACTACTGGATCTATGCTTGGTCTGCCGTGATCTTCGGAATATTTGTCTTTTACTAAATCATATATGAAACTAAAATCTATAACTCTTTCTATCTTCCTTAAAAGGTGATCTTTTGGAACTAACTGATCTATGCTTACAAATTCTATTTGATGTCTGGCATCCTGTTTCTTTGATAACATCTTTCTTCTCCTCTCCTCTTTTGCTTCATAAAAAAACAAGGAACCCTTCTCATAATAACGGGTTCCCGATATTTTGTCAACAGTCTGAAGCGCCCGTTAGGGCGCATTTTTCTTTAGCTCCATCTTATATGTTTCCTGTTTTCTCTAAAATTCTGTAAAGCATAGCTGCTGCCTCTGCTCTTGTAGCGTTGTCTTTTGGCTTGAAAGTGTTATCTTCATATCCTCTTACTATTCCAAGTTTTACTGCATTCGCTACTACATTCTTTGCCCATTCGCTTATCTTGTTGTTATCACTGAAAGTGGTATTCCCTATACTGTCCTCTTTGTACTCTGCAAGCTTTCCGTATACCCTCATTATTACTGCTGTCATCTCTTCTCTTGTTATTGGGTCATCCGGCCTCATATTCTTGCCGTCTCCTAACATTATCCCTGCTTTGTATGCTGCTTCTATTGCGTTAGCATACCATGTTCCTTCTTTTACGTCATTGAATTCTCCTTTGTATGGCTCTTCTTCTATTCCTAATGCCCTTATCATTAATGCTGCAAATTCTGCTCTTGTTATTTTTGCGTTCGGTACAAATGTTTCACTGTCTACTCCTTTTATTATGTGCCTTGATGCAAGGACATTTACTACGTCATATGCCCAATTGTCTTTTGTTACGTCTTTGAATTCTTTGTTGTATTCAAAGACTTCATAGGTTGAGAAGTGTTTGGCTTCAAAGGTTATTGTGTTTGTTCCTTTGTCAATTTTTCCTCCTACGTATTCCCATTGATTTGTCTTCTCGTTTAAGTAGTATACTCCTATTTTTCTTATGTCTTTTCCACCTTTTATGTTAAATGTCATTTTTACTGGTGACCCTATTTTTATGTCTTTGTCTCCTGCTTTTATTGTTATGTCATAGGCGCTTGTTATTGGCTCGAAAGATGATGCGGTTATTTTGCCTTTGTTGTGTATGTTAAGTTTTATTGTTCCTGCTTTGTTTATGAGGTCAATTGCTTCTTGTGATACTCCCAAAGTTTTTGCATCAAATTGAAGAGCTACTTCGTCTGATTTTACTACTACGTTTTTGTTGTTCTCTGCTATTAAATTAAGTACAGTTACAGGTATTTCTAATGCTTTTTGAGGTGTAGTTCCTATATTTGTTAAGTCAAATTGTATTTCTTTCTTTGAAGTGTCTTTTATGTCTTTTGCCACTTTGTTTTCGTCTACTGTAAGTGTTGTTGTGTTATTTTCTACAACTACTTTGCCTTGTGATACTTCTTGAGTTGGCTTTGCTGTTTCTTCAGTGCTTGCAGGTGGAGTCACTGGGGGTATAATAGGTGTAATACCTACGCCTCCGCCAGAAGAAGGTACTTCTTTTACTGTAACATTGACAGATGTAGTTTTGTCGTCATAACTTATTTCAATTGTGGTACTGCCTGCTTTAACCCCTTTAACAAGCCCTTGGTTTACTGTAATTATATTTGGATCAAAATTATATTTAGCATCTTTTGTCACGTCTTTTGTTGTGCCATCAGAATAGTTTGCTGTAACTTCTATTTGTGTAGTTTCTCCCACTTTTATTTCAATAGAAGAAGGTTGAACTTGTATATTTTCAAGAACTGGGTCTGTTACTGTAATTGGAACATTTAACGCACTATTGTTATACACGGCAGTAAGCACAGTGCTTCCTTTAGAAAGGCCTTTTACAACTCCCATAGTGTAGTCAGCAATAAGCGGATTTGCAATTATAAATTTAGTGTAATTTGTCACATCTACTTGACTGCCATCTGAGAAATGATTATAAACTGCAATTGGCATTGCTTTGCCTGCTGGAACTGTTATTGATGGCGGGTCAACACTTATCCCCAATGGTACAGCTTCTGAAACTACAACTTTTATATCAACAGATTTACTATCATATGTGGCAGTTATTGTAGTCTCACCTGGATTCATTCCAACTACAATTCCATTACCCTCTACTTTTGCAATGTCCCCATATACAGATTCAAACACTGCTTTATCTGTTATATCTTTTGTTGTACCGTCTGTATATATTGCATTAACGGTTATTTTGCCTGTTCCCCCAACCGGTATATAAAGTGGATTTGGATTAGCATTAAGTGAGTCAAGCGTGACTTTTGCAAGTTGTATTGTCTTTTGTGTTCCATTGTAGGTTATTGTAACGTAATTTTGTATATCTGAAGTATACACATTTGCAGCTACTGTAACTTCGGCTTTATTTGTTGCCACATCTACTGCACTTATCGAAATGATATTATTTCCCACGTTAAGAGGTACTCTGGCAATAAAGTTATCATTAAATGTTGTGTAATCATCAGCTTCTTTGTTAAGTATATTGTTGCCATTGATAAACAGTTTGTATCCAAATCCTGTATCGTACACATTGCCTGCTACTGTAAGGCTTACTCCTTCAGGTGAAATAAAGCCTTTGAAATTATCTACATTTAAAGTAATTTCGGGTTTTGTAGTATCTATATAAATGGGTATTGCAAATTCTGTCTTGTGTTCATATGTTGAAGGGTCGTCTGCATTATACAAATTATCAAATGCAAGGAATTTTATCTCTTTCTTTCCATCACTGTAAAAATGTATTGTCGTTGAGAAAGTATTGTCTGGATTGACCGTTACTTTTTCATCATTAATATAGAGTTCACCCATAAATGTCGTCTCATCTTCTATGGTTCCTGAAACAACAATATCTCTTGTATTAAATATTTGTGCTACTTGAGGTTCTTTTACAGTAATTACAGGTCCAAAATTGTCTTTTATTTCTTGGTTAAATGCAATACATTCATTCTTTGGTGTTATATCAGAAATATTTCCTGCATAGTCTACACCAAGTACAGCAATAAATGTATAGCGGTTTGGAAGAGGGACTTCTGCTGAAACAGCATCACTTGGCAGTGATTTTGCTTCAATATTTGTGACATTAAGTGTCACAGGGTCAATTTTCCCCGTAACTAGAATATAGGACTCTATACCCGAACCTTTATCACTACCTGCCCACGCCATTGTTGCTTTTCCGTTTGAAATGTAATTTTCGTTTAAATATCCATATTGATCGACATAGCCATCATTTATCATAACTTCAGGCAATATTGTATCGACTTTAACAGGCATTTGAAGAACTTGGGTTCTAGCATTCGGATAATCTATCTTAGATTCAAAGCGCATATAATATTGTCCATCAGGAACTGCTTCAAATTCTCCTGTCGCAGGGTTAAATGCTTTGCCGTCCCATATCCAAGAATCAGAAATCTGAGCTTTGGATGTCTCTGCTACGTTCTTTCTTAAATATTCCTCTTGGGATATTTCTCTTATTACATTTCCATTGCTGTCTACAACGCTTACTTTAAATTCTCTTGCATTTCTCATAAATGAAAGCACTGGCTGTGCAAAATCAAATACACCATCGTTATTAGGAGATATGGCAATTGTAGATGGATCAGTTTTTTCTTCCTCGCGTCCCAAGTTACCTAAGAAATACAAATCTTCATCTATAACTCCTGCCATACCTGTAAGTCCATAATAAGTGTCATCTTCCCAAAGAGGTGAATCTATAATTCTCGGTTCATCCCAACTTCCATAAAAAGCTATATAAGGTACGCTTAGTTTGGGAAGATTGCTATCTTCTGGAATAAAGCTTAAAAATCCTTCCGCAAAAATATTTTGTGGAGCATTTTGAGGAATTATCAATGTAACATTGACAGTCGCTTGTCCGTTCGCAGGCACTGTCACAGTATCTTTATCAAATTTAACTGTCGCCCCTGTAAGGGTTGTTGTTTCAGCAAAGTTAAATCCCCAAAGAACATAATCTGTCAAAACTCCATACTCGTCCTTTAAGGTATACGTAACATCACTGTTGCTATGATTTTTAAGAGTCAAGGTAAAGGTCGCACTATTTCCAATACTGCCAAGGGCAATACCTGCTTTTCCATTTGCATCTGTAATTGTCACAGGTGTCTTGATTGCCTTATCTATTTGAATCATACCTGCCCCTTGTTGTCTCGGTGAATAAGGCTTAGGACTTCTTAAGATTTTACCTGTATAAAGAGCAGCATTGTCGTTTGTATCAATTATAACTTTGGCTGTATTCATAGCCATTATTTTAGCCATTTCAACAAAGTCTCTGCCATCTTTGAAAGTTAATTCACCTTTAGATACTTTATCTTTAAGAGCTTCAGCAATTAACGCCATTGCACCTGCCACATGAGGTGATGACATAGATGTACCGCTCATCAAACCGTAGGAATCTTTGTTAAGTGTTGAATATATTCCACCGCCAGGTGCCATTATTTCCGGTTTAAAGTCAAAGCTTGGTGTAACGCCCCAGGATGAAAAGTCTGTTACATTGTCTCCCGGAGGAACTCCTAATTTATTTGTTCCTATAACACCATCAAATTTTACTGTGACTTTTTGCCCTTGATCTAACAAAGCTTTAATTGCAAGACCTGCATCTCTTAAAATAGACACAGAAGGAATTTTCGTACCTTCTCCTAATGCCATTGAAATTGTTCCTGTAGTATTATTGAAAATTACTGCAGCTACAGCACCAGCATTTTGTGCATTTATCGTCTTTGCGTTAAATGTAATAGAACCTCTTGAAATAAGGGCAACTTTACCTACTACATCTTTACCTTGAAAATCCTCGGGTCTACCTAATCCACAGTATACTACCTCATATTCTCCTTTCAAGACATCTGCAGGGTCAATAGGGTCATGGTCTGTAGGACTTCCTACAGAATATACTACTCTGTCAAAATCTTGTGGAGCAGGATTTACAGAAAAGCTTTTTCCTGTAAGTCCAGGATTTATAGAAGCAGCCACTTGAATAGCATCAAGCCACAATCCAGGCGAGCCGACAGTTCCTATATCTGGATCCATTGCATATGGATAAAATTCTGCGCTCGTCGAATAACTGGAGTTACCAGCTGAAACGACAACTATTACGCCATTGTCAACAGCATTTTTTATCGCCAGATGCTCAGGGTCATCTGGACGGACAAAACCTGCTGTTGAACCTAAGCTCATGTTTATGACATCTGCTCCAAAAGCGACTGCGTGGTCAATACCTGCTACTATATCGTCTGAAAAAGCAGATGCAAAATTAGGGTTATTTGAAAATACTTTTTCAGCTATAAGCTGCGCCTCAGGTGCAACGCCTTTAATATTGCCATTTGCTGCAACTATACCTGCAACGTGCTGTCCGTGCATTGACTGTGTAGCACCAATATCTATAATTTGATCATTGTTGTCTGCCCAGTTCCAACCAACCGGCACTTTATCTGTGAAATATTTATAAGGTTTTCCAGTTTCCTTCGCTATTTCTTCTACTTTTTCCTTTGTCAACTTCACTTTTGTGGGATCTGTAATCTTCATATCTTGATGTCTATAGTCTATTCCTGTATCAATTATAGCAACAACCATTCCTTCACCTTTATATCCCAAGTCATTCCACACGGTTGGTGCATTTGTTGAATAGATTGCTGTTGTCATGTCAAGGAAATACTCATTTACAATTCTTACATCTTTTACTCCAGGCAATGTTTTAATTTTTTCTATGTCTTTAACTTTTACCTCGCCACTTATGCCATTCAAAACAGTTTTATATGTATGTCTTGGTTTAAAATTGAAATTTTTGCTCAATACGCTTTTTAATTGAGTTTGTTCTTGAGTAATTTTGTTTAAAACAGTCGTTTTTTCATTTTGCGTCAAAGTTTTGAGAGTCTTGTTAGACTTTAATGCAAAAGAAGCAAGACTATCCTTTTCTAATTCCACAATAACTCGTACAGTTTCATCAGGATTATATTTTTCAATCTCTTGCTTGGAACCATCTCTTAAATTTTGCATCTCTTCTCCAAATTGTTCCACAACTTTTGACTTGCTTTGATAGGGTTTAGCAGTTTCTTTAAAATTATCTTTAGCAATCTGTTTTACAAGATTATAATCGATTTTTAGCGAATCTAACGTAAGTTTTGGGTTATCTGATGATGGCATTTGTTGAGAATAACCAAAAGAGCTAAAAGCACTAAATACCAATGTAAATGCAATCAGAAAAACTAAAAACCTTTTACCCATAAAATCTTAACCCCCTTGTTTTTCATCTTCCTTATGTTTCGACAAAAAGATACAATTTTCTCCCCTTCATCCCCCCATTTTATGAAATATCTATAATCCAAGGGAATAAACCCTTAGATAGCATATGTTTAATAATTATAAATAAAATTTGTAATTATTGTTGAATTTGAGACATTTTATTTAAAATATAATATACTAATCCTTTGTATATCTTTTGCTTGGCTATTTGAATGATTACTATTTAATGTTGCATAAATTTCATATTCAATATTATTCTACATAAATTACATTTTTCCTTCTCTGGAAAAATAAAATTTTTTATTTATAAAACACACTCTTTGCAAGAAATTATTCATTTTATAAAATTAAGAAAGCTACATGCAAAGCATGTAGCTTGTTACATTTTCTTTAGCACTTCTATTGCCTTATCTAATTGAATATCCTTATTGTTTAATTCTTCAAGCAGTTTAACCAATGCATCATAAGTGTTTTTATCAAAAACCCCTGTCGGAGTTAATCCCGCTTTCTTTTGCAGTTCTTTTACAGCGTTCGCCGTTTTAGGTCCAAAAATACCATCTTCTGGGCCCGCATTAAACTTCAATATATTTAAATTCTTCTGTAAAATTTTCACATCATTTCCTCTGGAACCTACCCTCAATGTGCCATTAAATTTAATTGAAGGAGTATATTGAGTATTTACCACATATATATCCGGTTTCAAGCCTTGTTTGTCAATATATCTGCCTGAAGGGAGTTTATACCTTGCAATTGTAAGCTTAAAACCACTTCCATCTGGCAATGGCACTACTGATTGGACAGTCCCTTTTCCAAAAGATTTTTCTCCCACTAATGTACCCGCTTTGGTATCCTGTATAGCCCCTGCTAATATTTCAGCTGCAGAAGCAGTATTGCCGTTAATTAAAACTGCTAATTTATACTTAGGATTATTGAGATAAGAATAATATATTTCATTTTCTCCATTTTTTGTCTCTACAGTCAATACAGCTCCTTTTGGAACAAAAAAGTTTGCAACGCTTACCGCCTCTGTAAGGAGTCCACCGGGATTATCTCTTAAATCAAGGACGATTTTATTTATGCCGTTATTATCCATATACGTGAGGGCATTTGCTATATTAGATGTGGTATTTTCATTAAATTCTCCTATTTTTATATACCCAACTCCATCGATTATTTTATAAGAAACTGGATTGACCCGAATTATTTGTCTCGTAAGCTCAAATTCTTTTATAGAACCTCCTACGTCAAAAGTGACCTTTACTTTTGTGCCTTCTTCTCCAATTATCATATTTACTACGTCGTTTATATTCATTCCCTCAACGCTTTTGTCGTTTACTGCTTTTATAATATAACCACTTTTGATTCCAGCTTTTTCAGCAGGCGAACCTTCTAAAACGGAAGTTACAACAATTTTTCCGTCCTTTTCAGTCAAGACCATTCCTGTCCCACTGAAAGTTCCGGAAGTATTTTTGGTAAAATCTTTAAACTCTTCTTTTGTAAAATATGTACTATATTCATCAAGGCTTGAAAAAATTCCTTTTAAAGCTGCTTCTTTGAGTTGATCGTACGTCACATCTCCAATGTAATTATCTGTTATATACTTCATAATGGAACCAATGTCTGCAAGGTTATCATAAAGTTGTTGATCTGTCGTGGTTTGCGTTGAAGATTCAGCAAAAACATGTACTGGAACAGTAAAAGCAAGACTTGCAGCAATTAAAAATGTCAAAATTAGCGTCAAAAATCTTTTCACAATATATACCTCCATTTCTAATATATTAAGTTATAATTTCTTCGCTACTACAGTTTAATTATATCACATTGGTTAATCATAAAAATTTATCACATAATAAAGTTTCAAAGGTTTCCCTATACTGATAGAGAAACCTTTGAAACTTGAGCACCGTTATTTTCACAATGGAGTTTATATACTCTATAATCTATCTCCATGCTAGTATACACACTTCCTACTCCTTCTACTACTGTATCTACCTTATCTTCCGAGCAAATAGCCATAATTGTAGGACCTGCTCCACTTAAAAAAGCAGAATAAGCACCTGCTTCTAAAGCTTTTTCAAAACAGGCATACATTTCAGGTATAAGTTTAGAGCGGTATTTTTGATGGAGCATATCTTGAGAGGCAATCTTTAACAAATCGTACCTTCCACTAAACAAAGCAGCTGTCAAAAGAGAAGACCTACCTGTATTGAATACAGCATCTTTAAAATCTACTTTTTTGGGCAATATACTCCTTGCTATTTCCGTCTTTAAAACTTTTTTTGGAGTAAAAGTGATAAATTTTAAATCATTTTCTAATTCTTTTTTTACATAATAAGTACTTACCCCGTCAAAAACAGTTATATTTAATCCACCATTTAGAGCAGGACCTACATTATCGGCGTGTCCTTCCATGGAAGCTGCAAGGTTTAAAATCTCTTGGGATGTTAAAATACCTCCTGCAAGTTCATTTGCTGCTAACATCCCACCAATTACCGCCGCCGCACTACTTCCAAGACCACTGCCTATGGGAATACCATTTCTTATCTCTATTTTTAATCCCTCATATTGTGTCTCAGTTTTTTCAAAAACTCTTTTAGCCGCTTTATAGACGAGATTATCCTCAGTTGTTTCTATTTCTTTATAGTCATCTCCTGAAACCTCTATCAAGAGCCCTTCTTCTATAAATCCCATAGAAATTTCTGTATACAAATTTAGTGCCACTCCTATGCAGTCAAAACCCGGTCCCAAATTTGCTGAAGAAGCGGGAATTCTCACTTTTACCATGTCACTCTCCATATAAAACTTCCTCCAATGCTTTTAGATTCGCCTCTATCGTTTTTATCTCTCCACCTAATTTAACAGCAGTATCTGGATCCTTTAATCCATTTCCCGTTAAAACACAAACAACAGATTCTCCTTCTTTAAAAAATCCTTCCTTGTATTTCTTAATAACCCCTGCAATAGAAGCTGCTGAAGCAGGCTCTGCAAAAATACCTTCCTTCTTGGCTAAGAGCGCATAAGCCTCCAGTATTTCTTCATCTGTAACTTTGTCAATGAGTCCACCCGACTCATCTCTCGCAGCGACAGCCTTTTCCCAGCTAGCAGGGTTACCTATTCGTATCGCTGTTGCAATAGTCTCAGGGTTTTCAATTACTCTGTTTTCAACTATAGGTGCAGCCCCAGCTGCCTGAAAACCTAACATTTTAGGAAGTTTCTTTATTTTCCCCGCATTATAATATTCTTTAAAGCCCATCCAATAAGCTGTTATATTCCCTGCATTCCCCACAGGAAGCGCAACATAGGAAGGAGCATCTTTAAGTTCGTCACATATTTCAAAAGAAGCTGTCTTTTGTCCTTCTAACCTATAAGGATTTATAGAATTCACCAGCGTTATGGGAAATTTTTTTGAAATCTCTCTAACTAACCTCAAAGCATCATCAAAGTTTCCATCTATAGCAATAACCTTAGCACCATAAGCAATGGCTTGAGCAAGCTTTCCTAAAGCAATTTTGCCGCCAGGTATAAGTACAATGCTCTTGAGCCCTGCCTTTGCTGCATAGGCGGCGGCAGAAGCGGAAGTATTCCCTGTTGAAGCGCACACAACTGCATTAGAACCCTCTTCTTTTGCCTGCGACACTGCTACAGTCATACCCCTGTCTTTAAAAGAGCCTGTTGGGTTTAACCCTTCGTATTTCAGATATATTTTTATGCCTGGAAAAAGTTTTTGAAGATTTACAGCCTCATAAATTGGTGTATTGCCTTCTTTTAATGTAACTATGTTTTCCTCTTTTATTTTAGGCATAAACTCTCTATAAGCTTTTATTAGGCCTTCCCACCCCATTGACTATTCCCCCTCTACTCTTATGACACTTTCTATACTTTCTACTTCCCTCAGATTTTGTATTTCTTCCAGGGCTTCAAATACTTTCCCTGTATTCGCGATATGAGTGATCAAAACAATCTCCGCAGTATCCCCTAAAACCCCTTTTTGTACTACCGACAAAAGACTTATTCCTTTGTCTCCTAATATACCAGTAATTTTGCTCATTACGCCAGGTTTATCAAAGGCTATGAGCCTTATATAATATTTGGATACAGTATCCACAATAGGAAGAAGGTCTGCATCTTCGCACCCATTTTGAATTACAATATGGTTTTTTACATCCATTATGTCCGCAACAACTGCACTGGCAGTAGGCATCATACCTGCACCTTGCCCATAAAACATAACTTCCCCTACTGCATTTCCATCAACTAAAATAGCGTTAAAGACCCCATTTACCCCGCTTAAAGGATTGTCTTTTTTTATCATGACAGGATGTACCCATGCTTCTAAACTGTCTCTTTCATCAATTTTTGCGTAAGCTATAAGTTTTACATTGTACCCCAATTCTTCTGCATATTTTATGTCAAATTTAGAAATAGACTTTATACCTTTTGTGTAAATTTTTTCAGGCAAAATGAATTTGTTAAAAGCTAAAGTGCATAGTATGGCAAGTTTTCTTGCCGCATCAAAACCTTCCACGTCATCTGTCGGATCTGCTTCTGCATAACCTTTTTGCTGAGCTTCCTTTAAAACTTCTTCAAAGTCTAAACCTTTTTCTTTCATTTCTGTCAATATATAATTTGTAGTTCCGTTTAATATTCCTTTGATTTCGTATATTTTATTTGCTGCAAGACATTGTTTTAATGGCCTGATGATGGGAATACCACCACCAACTGAGGCCTCATAGAGAAGACTAACTTTATTTTCTGTCGCAAGTTTTATTAGCTCTTTACCGTGAACTGCTATGACTTCTTTGTTGGCAGTGACGACGTGCTTACCACTTTTGAGAGCTTTTATAATATAATCCAGAGCGGGATGTTCTTTCCCCATCACTTCTACTACTACATCTATTTCTTCATCTTCTAAAATGTCATCTGCATTAAAAGTTATTTTTCCTTCTGCAAGGGGTGTCCTCTTTTTATTGGGGTCTTTCACAAGTATCTTTTTTATCTCGATTTTCTCCCCTATCTTTTTTTCAATGTTTTTGCCGTTTTGGTTGATTAAATGAACTACGCCTGTTCCAACTGTTCCAAGCCCCATTAGTCCTATTTTCATTCATATCCCCCTTATTCTCCTAAAATTTCTATTTTCCTAACTCCGTTTTGACTGGATAGTTTCTCAAGGAAATTTTCCAAACTCATTTCCATGTACTGGGTATCAATAGAAATAGTTACGCTCGCAACCCCCATCGAAGGTATACTTTGATTTATAGTAACAACATTGCACCTCGCATCTGCCACAACGTCAAGAATAGAAGAAAGCACTCCTGGCATATGCTCTAATACCATAGATAAAGTTATGATTTTCCCTTTGCTAAATTTAGAAAAAGGGAAAACATAATCTCTATACTTGTAAAAAGCACTGCGAGATATGCCTACTTGTTTTACTGCTTCATTGATGGTTTTCACTTTGCCCGATTCTAATAATTCTTTCACTTTTAAAGTCTTTTTAAGAGAGTCCGAAAGGATTTCTTCTCTTATTATATAGAGTTTCCCATCTTCTCCCATGAATTTCACCTCCACTGTTTTTGTTGCATAAACATTATTCCATATATAGAATACATATTATCACATTAAATTATAAAAATCAATAGCAGTTTACGTTTACTAAACAAAAAAGCAATTGACAGAAACTAAAAATATGCTCTATAATTAACTAATAACTGCATAAATTGTTTGTTAAATTGCGTGTTTCTCCGCTTTTTAAAATAATTATTTAGTCAATTTTGCAATTTATTAGTTTTAAATTTGCAATTTTTTCTTTAACCAGTATTTTGAAAAGAATGTTGAATATATTATTGTTTTGTTTTAATATAATAGTAAAGTAATATATTATCACTTTAAAGTTTTAAATTTTTTATTTTATACTTTTTTATTATCTTCTATATTAGAAAAAGGGGGCATACGGTTTTTGTTTACAAAATTTTGTTTAATAGTTGCTATAAGTATTTCGGTAATATGTCAAGAGGGTGATAAAAAAAATTCAAAAAAAAAATTTAATAAAATAACCTAAAAAAGGGCATAGCAAAGCTAACCATCACGCAATAAGCTGATGGAAATTAATGTAAAATATGGTTATGGGATAATATGTTAACTTATACAATCATCTCCTTTCATTATTGGGGATTTATAAAGTTTTTCTTCGCGCAGCAGAGCGAAGACTAACCTTACAGTTTTACGTGCAGTCAATACAAGAGCACGTTTATGCTTGTGAGTTTTGCTTTCTTTAAATTTGCGGGCATAGTATTGTGAGAACTCAGGTAAATACTTCCTGAGCTGGTCAGCTGCTTGAATAAAATAATATCTGAGATACTCATTACCAGTACGCTTGAGATATGTGTCCTCCGCTTTAAAATCAGCAGACTGGTACTCTGACCAATAAAGGCCGGAAAACTTTGCAAGGGCATTATCATTATCAAACCTTGAAATTCCGCCTATCTCAGATATTAAGCCGGCTGCGATGGTTGGGCCAATACCTTTTACTGAGGTAAGACAAAGGAATTCATTGTTAAATCCTTTTACCTCATTAATAATGGCTTTTTCTACAGCTTTCTTCTGTTTTTCAAGGGACTGTAGATTATCAAAGCAAGACTTGATAACAAAGTTTAAAGAATCATCTACAGTAGCATTAATTCTATAAGACTTGTGAACAGCCTCTTGAAGCAATTTAGCTGTAGCTTCTGGATCATCAAAGCGATCTTTACTCTTGTCAACCAAAAAGCCGGCAAGCTCATCAAGCGGTCGAGCCGCAATATCATCAAGGGTGAAAAACTCATTAAATATTTCAGTAGCAGTTGCTCCAAAATTATTACTAAAGACTTTATTTTGGCACAAACCGCTAAACTTAAGGAACAAATTGCTGAGGAAATAATTTTTTTCTCTAACAATACTATTAACAATGTGAAAGCGATGGCGAGTAAGCCTCTGGAGAGCAAGATATCTAAAATCTACAGAACAAGATTTGGGGAGTCTACCGAATCTCAGTTTTTCAGCAATAGCAAAGGCATCAATCCAGTCATTTTTAGGTAAATTGCCGAGAGACTTTTTAAAAGCATTAATAATATTAGCATTAAAAGTAGTAATAGAAGGTTGATAAGGCTTAAGAGCAGAATGATCAGCCAAATAATACTGGAGGTGCCAGCCATAGACTGAAGTAGATTCCAAACCAATAAAGACCTTTTGGATATTGTATTTATTACAACACTCCAAGATACGGGAAACTATAACATCACAACCATGAGGGTTATTTTCTACAGAAAAACGAGAGGAAGCATCATTACCCTCCTGGTCGAGAATATGAACCTTGACATCATTCAGGCTTACATCCATACCAACAAAAAGCTTATTCAAGATTGTTACACCTCCTTTCAAAATTGATAAAGTAAGTACAAGTAAAAGTTAATTTGAGATAACCCTAGCAACCAGATTATGTAGCAACCTCGCAATTAGCTCTTAATATATAAGCCTGAATCCTCTGCTGCCAGGGGCTTATATATGACAAAGCAGATTTCGCGTAAGAAAAGGCAAATCTGGTGTAGGGACCACACTTTAAAGAGCGGTCAAGCCGCATGGAGGACGAAAGCCTGTCCCACATTAACTTTACAGTATAATAATGCTACAAGTTATCTCAAAAGTAAATAATAAGGCCGAAAAAAGATGAGACGGCCGCGCCATGAATCCTGCATATTGCGCAATATTACGGATTCATGGCAATAGATAAGATTTTAGACAAGATGAGAATATTAAAGATTTCCAGTTATGAATGCGCTTTATTAAATTTTTAAGAAGTGAGACAAATTTATTGTCTTTAAAATTAATTATACGAGGAGGTAGCTTAATGACAAATTCAAATGGACTTTTTAGGAAGAAAACTTTGGAAATGATATTAGCTGATACAGAAAGCGAACAATACAAACTAAAAAAATCATTAACAGCAATTGACCTTGTTGCATTAGGTATTGGCGCAATCATAGGTACTGGTATTTTCGTTATAACTGGGGTTGCTGCAGCAGAACATGCGGGACCTGCTATTATACTTTCTTTCGTGTTGGCTGGTTTGGCTTGTGCTTTTGCTGCAATCTCATACGCAGAATTCGCATCAATGTTCCCAATTGCAGGTTCAACTTATAGCTACAGCTATGTTGCATTAGGAGAAATCTTTGCGTGGATCATAGGATGGGACTTAATACTTGAATACGTCTTTGCACTTCCAGCAATAGCTTTGGGCTGGTCCGGTTATTTTACTAACCTTCTTGCAAGTATAGGAATAAATATTCCTGATTGGGCAGCTCATTCTGCTTGGCAAGGTCCAGGAGGACTTATAAATTTGCCGGCAATAGGCATTTTATTATTAGTGGCTGCACTTGTATATATAGGTACAAGAGAAAGTGCTACTGTCAATAATATAGCAGTTGCATTTAAAGTATTTGTCGTACTTTTCTTCATAGTAGTTGCAGTATGGCACGTAAAACCAGTAAACTGGCATCCATTCATGCCTTATGGATGGAAAGGGGTTTTTACAGGTGCAGCAATTGTCTTCTTCGCCTATATAGGTTTTGACGCAGTCTCAACCGCAGCTGAAGAAACAAAAAATCCTGCAAGAGATTTACCAATAGGAATATTGGGTTCTCTCGGCATTAGCACTATTCTTTATATAGCTGTTGCTGCAATACTCACTGGTGTAGTTTCGTATGCCCGGTTAAATGACCCAGCACCTGTTGCTAAAGCTCTTAACATAATAGGTTTGAACTGGGCAAGGGGCCTTGTATCCATTGGTGCTTTAACAGGTATTACGACAGTTTTGTTGGTTATGACATATGGTTCTACAAGAATAATTTTTGCAATGTCCCGTGATGGATTGCTTCCACCTGCTTTTTCAAAGCTTCATCCAAAATTTAGAACACCTACTTTGGCTATATATCTTATAGCAATAGCAACTTCTTTAGTGGCAGGCTTTTTACCAATAGGAATTATAGCAGAACTTGTTAATATAGGAACTATGCTGGCATTTGTACTTGTATCCATTTCGGTTATAGTACTAAGATATACACAGCCAGACTTGCCAAGAAAATTCAGAGCACCTGGTGTACCATGGACACCTCTTTTGGCAATTATATTTGTAGGTGCTTTGATGGCATCTCTCCCATGGGAGACATGGGTAAGACTTATAGTATGGCTTATAATAGGATTGATTATTTACTTCTCATACGGCAGACATCACAGCAAACTAGCTCAAGAAAAGCAACAGCTAAAATAAAGATCGAGTAGGAGCTGAATAATTATTTTATTCAGCGTCCTCTCACACCACCGTACGTACCGTTCGGTATACGGCGGTTCATTAGGAATTGTGTACAATTAGATATCTTTGGGATAAACTCTTATAACCTATGCTTTCAAAGTATTTATTTGTAAGAGTCTTATTTAGGATTGGGCTATTGGATATTCTCCAGTAGCCTTTCCTTGTATTGGCGTATTCCCAGGCTTTTTGTTCTTCTACTCCTAGTTTTACTAAGTTATCATGCTTCGTTTTTATCTTCTTCCATTGTTTCCATATACATGCCCTTAGTCTTCGCCTTATCCATTCGTCAAGGGTTTTCATTATGCTTTTCGCGTCTGCTAATCCAAAATAGTTGACCCATCCTGTTGTTATTTGATTTAGTCTTTTTATTCTGTTTTCCATGCTTATTCCCTTGTTCCGATTGGTTATTTCTCTTACTTTTTCCTTAAACCTTTTGATGGATTTTTCATGGATTCTTATTCTTACTTCGTTTTCTTTTGTGTAGAATGAAAATCCAAGAAATTTTCTTCTCCATGGTCTATCTACAGCACTTTTTGCTTCGTTGACTTTTAGTTTTAATTTGCTTTCTATGAATTTCTTTATGCTCTTCATTACTCTGTCTCCTGCAGACCTGCTTTTTACATATATGTTGCAGTCATCTGCATATCGGCAGAATTTGTGCCCTCTCCTTTCAAGTTCTTTGTCTAGTTCATCCAACATTATGTTTGCTAATAGCGGACTTAATGGCCCTCCTTGGGGTGTCCCTTCTTCTGTTGATACTTTGATTCCGTTTATCATTACTCCTGATTCTAAGTATCTTCGTATTAACTTTAGTACCCTTTTATCTCCTATCCGCTTTTCTAGTTTGGACATTATTATGTCGTGGTTTACTCTGTCAAAGAACTTTTCTAAGTCCATATCTACAACCCATGTGTATCCTTCATTTATGTATGCTTCTGCGGCTTTTATTGCGTCTTTTGCACTGCGTCCTGGTCTGAATCCATAACTGCTATCAGAAAATGTATGGTTGTAGACTCTATTTAGTATTTGGGCTATTGCTTGTTGTATTAGTCTGTCTAGTACTGTAGGTATTCCTAGGAGTCTTACTCCTCCATCTGGTTTGGGAATTTCTACTCTTCGCACTGGTTGTGGTTTGTATTTCCCCTCCAGCAGTTGTTGTTTTATGGTTGCCCAGTTTTCTTTGAGATACGGTAGAAGTTCATCTACTTCCATCCCATCGACTCCATGGCTTCCTTTATTTGCAACAACGCGCTTGTATGCTGCTTCCATGTTCCCTCGTTCTACTATCATTTCAAGCATCTTGCCGGTATATCTTTGTACCTCGTTTCTTCCATCTTCCGACGCCGATGATATACTATGCACTTCCGTTGTCTTTTGAAATTCCATTTCTCTATTCAACGGATAGCCTCTTTGTTGAGTTGTCTGCAGTCTCTGCATATCTTTCGAGTCCATAAGATTTCCAAAACCTCCTAACGTTCGGTCCTTCCTTATCTATTCATGTCTAGATAAGTACTATGACCTCTGCTGACTTCTCAAGGTTCAGCCATACATCACTGCATGGGTTGTCACTTCAGATTTTACTTCCATGACTTATCCTTGAGACCTCCCCGGGTAAGAACGATAACTTTCATCTCATATATCTGCCAGATTTACTGTATGGGATTCGGGTAGTGTTGGACTTCGTTTTGTTACGCAAACTCATCCATCCCAATTCAGCCTCTTATCTGGTTCTTGTTCATCAGACCGAGATTTTGCCTTAAGCTTCCTTCAGATTCCACCTCACGATGGACACCCTTGCTCTTGGCTAGTGGTTCCCACTACCAAGCCCACAGCGGACTTTCACCGCCTAGTTATCGCCCATGCCGGGCGCACATCGAGTAGGAGCTGAATAATTATTTTATTCAGCGTCCTCTCACACCACCGTACGTACCGTTCGGTATACGGCGGTTCATTAGGAATTGTGTACAATTAGATATCTTTGGGATAAACTCTTATAACCTATGCTTTCAAAGTATTTATTTGTAAGAGTCTTATTTAGGATTGGGCTATTGGATATTCTCCAGTAGCCTTTCCTTGTATTGGCGTATTCCCAGGCTTTTTGTTCTTCTACTCCTAGTTTTACTAAGTTATCATGCTTCGTTTTTATCTTCTTCCATTGTTTCCATATACATGCCCTTAGTCTTCGCCTTATCCATTCGTCAAGGGTTTTCATTATGCTTTTCGCGTCTGCTAATCCAAAATAGTTGACCCATCCTGTTGTTATTTGATTTAGTCTTTTTATTCTGTTTTCCATGCTTATTCCCTTGTTCCGATTGGTTATTTCTCTTACTTTTTCCTTAAACCTTTTGATGGATTTTTCATGGATTCTTATTCTTACTTCGTTTTCTTTTGTATAGAATGAAAATCCAAGAAATTTTCTTCTCCATGGTCTATCTACAGCACTTTTTGCTTCGTTGACTTTTAGTTTTAATTTGCTTTCTATGAATTTCTTTATGCTCTTCATTACTCTGTTTCCTGCAGACCTGCTTCTTACATATATGTTGCAGTCATCTGCGTATCGGCAGAATTTGTGCCCTCTCTTTTCAAGTTCTTTGTCTAGTTCATCCAACATTATGTTTGCTAATAGGGGACTTAATGGCCCTCCTTGGGGTGTCCCTTCTTCTGTTGATACTTTGATTCCGTTTATCATTACTCCCGATTCTAGGTATCTTCGTATTAACTTTAGTACTCTTTTGTCTCCTATCCGCTTTTCTAGTTTGGACATTATTATGTCGTGGTTTACTCTGTCAAAGAACTTTTCTAAGTCCATATCTACAACCCATGTGTATCCTTCATTTATGTATGCTTCTGCGGCTTTTATTGCGTCTTTTGCACTGCGTCCTGGTCTGAATCCATAACTGCTATCAGAAAATGTATGGTTGTAGACTTTATTCAGTATTTGGGCTATTGCTTGTTGTATTAGTCTGTCTAGTACTGTAGGTATTCCTAGTAGTCTTACTCCTCCATCTGGTTTGGGAATTTCTACTCTTCGCACTGGTTGTGGTTTGTATTTCCCCTCCAGCAGTTGTTGTTTTATGGTTGGCCAGTTTTCTTTGAGATACGGTAGAAGTTCATCTACTTCCATCCCATCGACTCCATGGCTTCCTTTATTTGCAACAACGCGCTTGTATGCTGCTCTCATGTTTCCTCGTTCTACTATCATTTCAAGCATCTTGCTGGTATATCTTTGTACTTCGTTTCTTCCATCTTCCGACGCCGATGATATACTATGCACTTCCGTTGTCTTTTGAAATTCCATTTCTCTATTCAACGGATAGCCTCTTTGTTGAGTTGTCTGCAGTCTCTGCATATCTTTCGAGTCAATAAGATTTCCAAAACCTCCTAACGTTCGGTCCTTCCTTATCTATTCATGTCTAGATAAGTACTATGACCTCTGCTGACTTCTCAAGGTTCAGCCATACATCACTGCATGGGTTGTCACTTCAGATTTTACTTCCATGACTTATCCTTGAGACCTCCCCGGGTAAGAACGATAACTTTCATCTCATATATCTGCCAGATTTACTGTATGGGATTCGGGTAGTGTTGGACTTCGTTTTGTTACGCAAACTCATCCATCCCAATTCAGCCTCTTATCTGGTTCTTGTTCATCAGACCGAGATTTTGCCTTAAGCTTCCTTCAGATTCCACCTCACGATGGACACCCTTGCTCTTGGCTAGTGGTTCCCACTACCAAGCCCACAGCGGACTTTCACCGCCTAGTTATCGCCCATGCCGGGCGCACATACAAAAACAGGGCCTCGCAAAATAGGCCCTGTTTATATTTCTACTAAATCACTTTCAATATTTCTTAAAGCCATACGCACCTCAAATTTTACTCCTGATTTTTTAAGTACATTTGTAACAGTCGCAAAGGCAAGTTCTGGTCTGTTGTTATTTTGGCTTAAATGGCCTAAAAAAGCTATTCCTATCGCTTTCATTTTAAACAGCTTCATGAGAGTGTCTGCTGCAGCATCATTAGAAAGATGCCCTAAATTAGATAAAATCCTTTTTTTAAGAGGCCATGGATATGAACCATTGATAAGCATTTCTATATCATGGTTTGCTTCTAAAAGTACTATATCGGAACCTATAAGATGATTTGCAACACCTCTCGTCATGTATCCTAAATCAGTAGCAATGGAAATTTTTTTATCTCCACATTTAAAGGAAAAACCTACCGGTTCCACGGCATCATGAGACTTTTTAAAGGGCATTATTTTTACATCCCCAATTTCAAATTCTTCTCCTGTGGTAAAATAGAGTTTGTTTTTTTCGGAAATTTCTTTTATGTCTTTCTCCATTACCTCCCATGTAGCTTTATTGGCATATATAGGTATATTGTATCTCCTTGAAAGTACCCCGGCTCCGATAATATGATCTTTATGCTCATGAGTTATAAGAATGGCAGATAGACTTTTAGGGTTTATCCCTATGTTAAGTAATGCTTTTTCAATTGTTCTACCGCTTAAACCCGCATCAACAAGTATATGTACATCTTTATGATTTATGTAAATAGCATTTCCACTGCTTCCTGACCTCAAGGAACAAAACTTCATAGCCAATATACCCGCATTGCGGGTATCCCCCTTTCTTTTGCTATCACAATTAATTATAACAATTTTTCTAAGGCAAGTGAAGAAATTTTCTTTTTAAAGGAAAAGTAATTATTCACATTCGATCTGTGTGCAAATTTTTCATAGCTCAAAAATTCCTCATAATTCTAGCAGAAAGACTTTCAACATTAAATTATCAACATATTCACATGCATTTGTGGATAAGTTGATAATTTAAAAATATAAGAGGGGAATAACCCCTCTTATAGGGAAAGACCTAAATTACGTCCCTCAGAAATAGCGTGGACAATCTTTCTCACTTCTTTAGCATCTCCTATAACATGAAGCTTTTCTTGTGGTAAAATCTTACTAACCTCTTCGTAAAGCGAAGGATCTGGTTTTAAACCTACGGCTAAAACTATAGTATCGGGAAGTGGCAGCTCTTTTTCCCCTTCAGGTGTCTCCACCAAAAGGGCCTTTCCTACTTCCTTTAAACGAGTTTTTACATAAATTTCAACACCTCGTTCTTTTAAGCGCTTCATAATGAGAATCTTCTCAAAAACTCCCATGTCTCTTGCTACTTCCTCCAAAAGCTCAATAACCATTACCTTTTTGCCTTGTTCTGAGAGATAATCAGCAGTTTCCATGCCTATCAAGCCGCCACCAATTATAGCAACTTTATCGCCTGCTTGTTTTTCTCCTCTTAATACTTCCACAGCTGTCAAAAAGCCGTATTCTTTAAGTCCGGGAATAGGTGGTACAATTGGCTGTCCTCCTGTCGCAAAGACGACTTCGTCAGCCTCCCATTTTGCTATTTCTTCTGCTGTAACTTTATGATTAAGATTTAAAGTGACACCAACCTTTGGAAGTACCTCTTTATAGTATTCCACGATGCCTTTCAATTCTTCTTTGTGAGGAGGAACAGAACCGGGCAAAACTTGACCTCCGATCTCTCCTTTTTCCTCATAAATGTATACTTTATGTCCTCTTGCAGCAGCAGTATAAGCTGCTTCCAAGCCTGCAAGTCCAGCACCAATGATAAATACTTTCTTTCCAGGTTGAGGTGCTTTTTGTATTTCGATTTCCTCCTCCTTGCCAACTGATGGGTTGAAATTACAACCAAAACGGCGTCCTGCTCTTAATTCATCTAAACAGCCTTGGTGACAAGCAGCACAACGGCGTATTTCCTTGCTGCGTCCTGAGATAGCCTTTTCTACAAATAGCGGATCAGCCACCAAAGGACGTCCAAGAGCAACTAAATCAGCTTTGCCTGATACCAATATTTCTTCTGCCAATTCTGGCGTATTGATTCGCCCGACAGCGATAACAGGAATATTGACCTGTTCTTTTATTTTTGAAGCAAATTCCCATGCCAATCCTTTTTGCGTTCCCAAAGTTTGCAATGTAATAGCACCAGACTCACAGCTACTTCCTAAAGAAACATCAATAGCAGCAACACCTTTATCTTCTAATGCTTTAGCCAAACGGATCGCATCCTCTAATGTCCAACCTCCTGGCACAAATTCATCAGCACTAATGCGTACAATAATTGGAAAATCAGCACCTATCTCTTTCTTTATTTCATCTAATATTTCCATCCCAAAGCGAATTCTATTCTCAAAACTGCCACCATGTTCATCCTCTCTTTTGTTAGTATGAGGTGACAAAAACTGGTGAATGAGATAACCATGTCCAAATTGAATTTCCAATGCATCTGCACCAGCTTCATAAGCTCTGACAGCAGCTTTTACGTAAGTATTTTGCCATTTCTTTATGTCCTCATGAGGTATTCCTTGTGGTTCAACTCCAATAGTTGGACAAGCTATTGGAGAAGGTGCGATAAGGGGTAATTTAGTTACCATTGGATTTGCTATCCGCCCCGCATGGTTGATGTAGACTGCGACTTTGCTACCAGCCTCCTGTATGGGGGTAATAAGGTGGCGAAGCCCCTCTACCATTGAATCATCATAAATACCTAATTGACGCGGAATTTCTTTCCCTGAAAGGTCTACATATGCTGATTCTAAAACAATTAAACCTACTCCCCCTTTTGCTCTATTGACATAATATTGAATTAGGTCCTCTGTAACCTGTCCCTCTGATGTAGCATAACCAGTTTTAACAGGCGCCATTACTACCCGATTTTTTAAATTTAAATTACCTATTTTTACTGGCTTTGTAAGCTCCATTATATCACTCCTTTAGTACAGTGTATTTTAAAATAATGTTCATAATTATTAAATTCGACATAAAATAGTCAATTCCTGCTTTGTTAAATTTTTGTCTTTGTTTGCTCTGAAATGTAAATTTTATATAATTATGTCTTCTCCGCCTTTTCTAAGCCCAAGGATTTCTCTTTCAGAATATTTGGTAGTCCGTAAAATATAAAAAATAACTGAATCCTCATCTTTGTCTATTATTCTTGAAAGCTCTATTTTTAGTTTTTTAAGATTGGCTTCTGATATTTCGCCTTCTAAAACAGAATTTTGGACCCAATGAAGGTATTTTCTGCAAGTCTTTAAAACTTTATTGACCCTTTTTTCATTCACATCGTATACTAAAATTAAAAACATATCTTATCACCTAAATTTACCATTGTGCAATAAAAGGCTTGTACTGTTCTTCTTCAATCAAGTGTTTTTCCAATTTATACAGCTCTAACCTTATAAGTCTTCTATAAGAAACATTGTTAGAAAGATTCCTGTGTTTAATAGTTGTAGCAAGCTTATCTTCAAATTCCTGCACAAATACTTTTTTCCCTTTTTCTTTAAGTAATAATCCTTCTGCATCTTCTTCAAAGTCTTCTTTAGTAACCATTTTTTTGCTAAGCAAGGTAAATATAGTCCTATCTACAATGATAGGCTTAAAAATCTCTGAAACATCAAGATTTAAAGAAAAACGTCTAAAATTGGTCGCATGCAAAAAACCTATTCTCGGGTCTAAGTGGGTTTTGTATATTTCACTTAAAGTTGTCGTATACATCAAAGAATTTCCAAAGCTTATCAATGTATTCAAAAAATTTTGAGGTGGTCTTTTGCTTCTAAAGTCAAACTTAAAATCTGGGTTTTGAATTATCTCATCAAAAGCCTTATAATAATATTCCCTAATATTACCTTCTATTGCCATTAATTCATTTATTGTGGAAGTTGAATCAACGCTCTCCCCTAATTTTTCTATGGAATAAATGACATCTTCCAAATCTTTGCCTCTATTTGAATAATATTTCAAAACTTGCCTTATATTCTTATAAGCTCCTTCGACAAATTTTTGAGCAAGATAAAGCCTTTTACTTCCATCATTATAGTGCTCAGCTTGTCTTAATATCATATAGCCTGAGTTTAAATGTTCTCTTGGATAATAAGACCCTACATAATATCCATAATGATTGAAAAAATGAAGTATAATCTCTGATTGTGTTAAAAACTCAAGAAGTCTTTTGTTAAGGCTTACTTCTCCAAAAACCATTATTTCAGAAGTATTTTCTACTGGTATAAATTTTCTTCCATTTTCTCCTTCAAAAAATAGAGTATTATCTTTTCTTTTTAATTCCCCATCTGAAAAAATATAAATCGTTTTTTTCATGACATACAAAACTCCTTATACCCACAATTTTTACAATATGGAATTTTTATAAAAGCAGGTGGCTTTTCTTTATATACTATATCTTTAATTTCTTCAATTGCCTTTATAACTTCTCTTTCAAATTCTGGTGTAAGTTCTACTACTTCCCTCTTCCTTTCTTCTGGAAAAAAAAGTTGCCCTTTTGCAGTTATTCCGCTTTGCTTTAACTTGTAGAGATAAAATAAAAGTTGCATTTTAGCACTATCTTCCGCTTTTGAACTTTTCTTTACCTCGCCAATTAAAATATTATCTTTTTCCATTCTCACAAGGTCTAATACCACATTTTCAAAATGAATCTTTTTTCTATCCCTTTGATAAGAATTTTCATCAATAAGCCTACCTATTTCAATATAAGGATGTTCTTGGTCAGGCACTATCTGATGTGCCATAAGCCAAACTTGCCTTTTACAAATGGTATAGCTTTGCATCAATGCCCCTGTAACCTCAAATTCCATAGTATCACCTATAGATTAAATTTTAATTTTATAAATATTTGCATAAATTGGCTTTTTTTATAAATATAAAAAATCATAATATACCTTTTAAGACTATTTAAAAAGTTTAATGTGCAAATACATTAATTTTTGCAGCCAATTCTTTAATCGGTATATCGTCAATTTTGAATTCATTTAAAAATTCCTCGATTGTATCATACTTTTTTTCTGTTTCTGGCTTATTATATTCACAAATATAGATTTTGTCATAATACAAAAGTGAATAATCTTTTCCTCCATACTCAAACCCTATTTCCCCCACCTTACTCAAATCCTCAATAAACTCCTCCAGCGATGAATAAGTATCATACACTTAAATCACCTTCATATCTTATTAATTTCCTATTTAAAATTACCCGAAGTTTAAATTACTTTGTACTACAATTATTCGCAATAAAAATTTAATTAAAAAATTTTAGTAAATTATTTGTACAATTCATCATATGTAGGCTAAAAACCTTTTAATCAAGTGTGGTTAAATTTTGAACTAATGGAGTTTCAATTCCTTATAGGTAGGCTAAAAACGAAAAGATAGGTAATAAAGAGAAGTATTATAGGTAGTTTCAATTCCTTATAGGTAGGCTAAAAACGTATATCATTTTGAGTAACAAACTGATACCTTGCAGTGTTTCAATTCCTTATAGGTAGGCTAAAAACTCTAATGCTTCATCCTCACTTAATCTTTCATCTACAGTTTCAATTCCTTATAGGTAGGCTAAAAACAGATTAGCTATTCTTCAACATCCACAGTATCCCTTCAGTTTCAATTCCTTATAGGTAGGCTAAAAACGGAGGTTGAGCAATAATGGGTTTGCCAGCAATTAATAGTTTCAATTCCTTATAGGTAGGCTAAAAACTATATACGGCAAGAGCTGGGCAGAAATATGCGACGAGAGTTTCAATTCCTTATAGGTAGGCTAAAAACTGAATTTTTTTGCTGTAGGACAGAAGTGGCCTCCAGAGTTTCAATTCCTTATAGGTAGGCTAAAAACAATTAATGCCTGCAAGGAATTCGATATTGATTTGGGTTTCAATTCCTTATAGACTCCCATGCCGCAAATGCGGCACCAGCAGAGGATGAAAATGTCCTTTTTTGATGATATAATCAGTACAGCGGCTGGTGAAGAAAGGTCGTTCTTACCTTGGTGCTTTGAGCCCGACTCATAGACAGACTCCAACGACCAGGTGCACCACAGATTGTTGCTCCCTTTACGGGAAGCACGCAGGATAGAATAACCCCTTATGGTTGTTGCACCAGCTCTTCAATTTTACAGTCGCTATCGTTCAAATTTTAAAAAAGGAGTTGGCTCTTTCATGGATTTAGTTTACTCTCACGTTTGCGGATTAGATGTCCATAAAAAGAATGTCGTAGCTTGTATAATAACACCAGAAGGTAAAGAAATCCGCACTTTTTCAACTATGACCGATGACCTTATTGCATTAAAAGAATTTATTAAAGCTAAAGGTTGTTCTGTTGTTGCTATGGAAAGTACCGGCTCTTATTGGAAACCTATTTACAATCTACTTGAGCTTGAGAGCATTAAAATCCTACTCGTCAATGCTAAGCATATTAAAAATGTCCCTGGTAGAAAAACCGATGTAAAAGATGCTGAGTGGATAGCAAGTCTCTTGCAACATGGCCTTTTGCAAGGCAGCTTTGTGCCAGATCGTGAACAAAGAGAGCTTCGCGAACTTGTCCGCTATAGAAAAAGCCTCATTGAAGAAAAATCAAGAGAACTTAATCGCATACAAAAGGTTTTAGAAGGAGCTAATATCAAACTGTCTTCGGTAGTCTCTGATATCAACGGGGCATCCAGTCGTTCTATACTTGAGGCTATTATAAATGGTGAAGAAAATCCCGAAACCCTGGCTGAGCTTTCTCAAGGCAAGCTAAAAAATAAAATGGATGAACTAAAACGCGCTTTAAAAGGCTTGATCAATCATCACCAAAGGATGCTTCTGGAAATACAGCTTAGACATATTGATTACCTTGATGAAGAAATAGCAAAATTAGACGAAGAAATTAAAAATCGAATGCTCCCTTTTGAAAAAGACCTGGCACTGCTGGATACAATCCCTGGAGTCGGAAGAAGAACTGCAGAACAAATAATAGCCGAAATCGGCACGAATATGGAACAGTTCCCCTCTGCTGCCCATTTGTGTTCTTGGGCAGGGTTGTGTCCAGGTCATAATGAAAGTGCTGGTAAACAAAAGTCTGCAAGAACTCGAAAAGGTAACCAAAAATTGCGAAGCTCTCTTATTGAAGCTGCCAGAGCTGCCTCAAGGGCAAAAGATACTTATCTTTCAAGTCAGTACCACCGCATCGCTGCTCGAAGAGGAGCAAACCGTGCAGCAGTTGCAGTGGCACATAGCATTTTAATTATAGTTTATCATATTCTCAAGCAAAAGCAACCATATATTGAATTAGGTCCTACTTATTATGAAGAGAAAAAGCGTAATATGATTATTCGTCAATCTTTAAAAAAGCTAGAGTCTTTAGGCCTTAAGGTCACGGTCGAATCTGCAGTGTCTTAACTTTTAATTTAACTTTATTAACCATTTATTTATCCCATATTTTTACATCGGTATGGGTTTAGTTTTTTGTTGCCTTTTTGAGAGACACTATTTTCAGGATAGGTAGGCTAAAAACAATACTTGCCTTGGCAATTTCGTTTGTAGCTTTAGTGTTTCAATTCCTTATAGGTAGGCTAAAAACAATGGCAAATTTGCCTCAAGTATTTAATTATGAAAAGTTTCAATTCCTTATAGGTAGGCTAAAAACTATTCGAGAATATACATTGTTCCCTGTTGGACCTTAGTTTCAATTCCTTATAGGTAGGCTAAAAACTGGCTGTAGCGCTATCTGATAGTCAGCATCAGGCAAGTTTCAATTCCTTATAGGTAGGCTAAAAACAAGCCTTACAAAAATATTATAGCACGACAAAAGAAGAGTTTCAATTCCTTATAGGTAGGCTAAAAACTGAAGGCTTAGACGAAGAAGAAGACGAAGAAGAATAGTTTCAATTCCTTATAGGTAGGCTAAAAACCTAGTGCAAACGCAGTAAAATTACAAAACTACATCCAGTTTCAATTCCTTATAGGTAGGCTAAAAACATGCAAAAATTAGAAGATTGGCTAAAAGACATAGAACTGTTTCAATTCCTTATAGGTAGGCTAAAAACATATTTGGCCGAGGTGAAAAAAATTGTACTCCAATCCGTTTCAATTCCTTATAGGTAGGCTAAAAACGCAGTCACAGATTATTTATGCAAGGTGGGATTCAAAGTTTCAATTCCTTATAGGTAGGCTAAAAACCAGAGAGGCTGTATGGAACAGAGCGATAGAGGCGGGTTTCAATTCCTTATAGGTAGGCTAAAAACCAGAGGAATTAGAATCAGAGATTTACAGAGAATTACCGTTTCAATTCCTTATAGGTAGGCTAAAAACTCGAATAATAGGGAGTACCTCTGATACTACCCATTTTCGTTTCAATTCCTTATAGGTAGGCTAAAAACTCGCATTGATGATACCAAGCGAAGTATCCAAAGTGAGTTTCAATTCCTTATAGGTAGGCTAAAAACATGAAGCCAAGAAGTATGTTGATAATATTCAAGAGAGTTTCAATTCCTTATAGGTAGGCTAAAAACCAATCGTTACGCTTTCCGCTGCTGTGCCGTTGTTTGGTTTCAATTCCTTATAGGTAGGCTAAAAACAGGCACAAACAGAAATGACAAAAACAAAAGTATTGTTGTTTCAATTCCTTATAGGTAGGCTAAAAACAAAATATTTTCAGCAGCAAAAGATAAGCGCTGCTAAGTTTCAATTCCTTATAGGTAGGCTAAAAACGTTGCATAGACTTTATAAATTGTTAGGAGGTAAAGAAGTTTCAATTCCTTATAGGTAGGCTAAAAACGGAATTAGCTATGGATGCCAGAGACCTTGCGGTGTACTGGTTTCAATTCCTTATAGGTAGGCTAAAAACCGTCGATTAGGTTATGTAGAGTTGTCCATCCTTCTTTGTTTCAATTCCTTATAGGTAGGCTAAAAACACAAACGGATGAGTGAAAAACAAGAAAAGTTAGAATGTTTCAATTCCTTATAGGTAGGCTAAAAACGAGACGTAGCTTGACCGAGGTAACTGTCGGATGGGGGTTTCAATTCCTTATAGGTAGGCTAAAAACCGTCCGAACTTAAAAAAGCAGCAGAGAAAAAACTCTCGTTTCAATTCCTTATAGGTAGGCTAAAAACCCTTGAAGCTCTTGCTCAGGAACTAGAGCAACTGGAGTTTCAATTCCTTATAGGTAGGCTAAAAACGTTTTAAGGGGGCTATGCTTATGATAAAAAAAATAGGTTTCAATTCCTTATAGGTAGGCTAAAAACAACAAAATAAAACGTGAAATAGAGCAGCTACGAGATCTGTTTCAATTCCTTATAGGTAGGCTAAAAACAAGCAGAAAAAGAAGGGTACGAAAAGATAGAGGAAGTTTCAATTCCTTATAGGTAGGCTAAAAACGAAGAGAGGCGGCAGAGATTAGAAAAATACAAGAACAGTTTCAATTCCTTATAGGTAGGCTAAAAACCTTACATTGCAAAGAAAGCATTAGAAATGGCTGGAGGGTTTCAATTCCTTATAGGTAGGCTAAAAACTTACTTTTATCACACCATATCCCTGTTTCTTATACTCTGTTTCAATTCCTTATAGGTAGGCTAAAAACAAAGGCACAGAAAAACACACCAATATAATTATATCACAGTTTCAATTCCTTATAGGTAGGCTAAAAACCAAAACCGGAGTCGGCTATCACTATATAGAAACTGGGTTTCAATTCCTTATAGGTAGGCTAAAAACTGGATACACAACAAAAGCTTTAGATTTGCACAGCTGAGTTTCAATTCCTTATAGGTAGGCTAAAAACCTTTCTCATTATGTTCCTTGTAAGCAAGTTTGCTGTGTTTCAATTCCTTATAGGTAGGCTAAAAACTTGCAATTATCTACAACACAATCGATTGGAAAAAGAGTTTCAATTCCTTATAGGTAGGCTAAAAACGCTCCAGGGGCAGGCAGATGCATTCACGGCCAATAGTTTCAATTCCTTATAGGTAGGCTAAAAACACAAATTAAAACTGCTGAAACCATCCTGGCACGCAGGTTTCAATTCCTTATAGGTAGGCTAAAAACATCAAAACTATCCACGGACATCTGGCAGAGGCTAAGATGTTTCAATTCCTTATAGGTAGGCTAAAAACTCTTCTTTTGCTTCTTCCTGTTGTTCTTCTACAGTAGTTTCAATTCCTTATAGGTAGGCTAAAAACCCACCTCTTCTTGTGTAAGTCTCAAAAGTATTTCCAGTTTCAATTCCTTATAGGTAGGCTAAAAACTTTAGAAGAGCAATTGAAAATCGCTGATGCAGATGCGTTTCAATTCCTTATAGGTAGGCTAAAAACACATAAGGAAGGCTTAATTCTAATCTACGAAGTTGGGTTTCAATTCCTTATAGGTAGGCTAAAAACGTTGTCTCGTTGCCGCTGTTATTGCTAAGACCGCCAACGTTTCAATTCCTTATAGGTAGGCTAAAAACAAGATAAAGGATATTTTTAGGAGGGCAAGTTTTTAGTTTCAATTCCTTATAGGTAGGCTAAAAACCAGCAGACATTACTTCACCCCATGCCTCCGCTGCTGTGTTTCAATTCCTTATAGGTAGGCTAAAAACTTGGCGAAGCCTTTAGCCAGGCCATCCAGTACCTCAACAAGAGTTTCAATTCCTTATAGGTAGGCTAAAAACGGTGACTTCCATTGTGTCCTGGCCACGAAGCTGGGCAAGTTTCAATTCCTTATAGGTAGGCTAAAAACGATATTCATAAGCTTGCGTTCAAGCTGTTTCAAACTGGTTTCAATTCCTTATAGGTAGGCTAAAAACTAGCGTTCCATCGTACTCTATTTCCTGTTTTATCACAGTTTCAATTCCTTATAGGTAGGCTAAAAACGCACTAAGTTTTGCAAAAGTAGAAGAACAAGCAAAAGGTTTCAATTCCTTATAGGTAGGCTAAAAACGCAATGTACGGTAATGGTGAGGTGTAGTGCTGTGCTGGTTTCAATTCCTTATAGGTAGGCTAAAAACTCGTTATATGAGATTGGGAAAAGAGCTCCTGATATGGGTTTCAATTCCTTATAGGTAGGCTAAAAACAGTGGATTATAAAGAAGGGAATTACATCGAACCAAGGTTTCAATTCCTTATAGGTAGGCTAAAAACAATTATTAGCCTTAACATGGGAAGACATAAATTTTGAGTTTCAATTCCTTATAGGTAGGCTAAAAACGATTGTACCTCCTCTCTCTCGGGTTTAGGGTTGTATTCGTTTCAATTCCTTATAGGTAGGCTAAAAACTCCTCGCCAGCTTCACAAATTGCTTCTGTTTCTTGCGTTTCAATTCCTTATAGGTAGGCTAAAAACTGGGCGGAATTATTAAAAGATATACCGTTTAATGTGGCGTTTCAATTCCTTATAGGTAGGCTAAAAACTCTAAGTGTTGCTAATCTTTTAGCGAAATTCATCTGTTTCAATTCCTTATAGGTAGGCTAAAAACGCACGAGAAAAAGTCACAAAGGGAGTTGAGAAAAGGTTTCAATTCCTTATAGGTAGGCTAAAAACCGCATACATAAAAGAGCTTTAGAAAGGCTTAAAGAGTTTCAATTCCTTATAGGTAGGCTAAAAACAAACACATCTTGCGGCAGCAATAGCAAATGAACTTATGTTTCAATTCCTTATAGGTAGGCTAAAAACGTTCTTAATGAAACTAATCAGCCTATTGGAATTGAGATGTTTCAATTCCTTATAGGTAGGCTAAAAACAACAGAGCTTTTCATGTATTTGAAATTGAAAGAGAGTTTCAATTCCTTATAGGTAGGCTAAAAACTCACAATAACGGGGCATTATACATATTTATGTCTTTTAGTTTCAATTCCTTATAGGTAGGCTAAAAACTCATTCTAACATGCATAAATAGCACATTATACACCTTACAATTTTTTAATTTCTGTCAAGTATCTTGACTTTATTATACCATATTGTCCAATAAAATCAATTACTTTATGAAAATCAGAAAAATAAAAATGTCGTCTATCCCCAGGTGTTTTTGCCTTATTGGGGATCGACGACAAATTTGTTACCATATACTTGTGACTCCTTTTGTTATAAAACCTGTTTCTTTGTCATAATAATCATTTAAACTATCATAATTTACATACTTAAAACCCCAAATATCAGGAGGCATATTTTCCACTGTTGCAGGTATTGATATTACATATTTATAAAAGTCAGCTTTAAATCGATTAAAAATATTTCTCCTTTCAAATAGATTTTTTATGTCTTTAAGCTCAACATACTTATGCCACAATTCTTTAGCTTCATCATTCAATTCAATAAATGCATCTACTTTATAATAGTCATCTTCAATTAATTCAAATTTGGAAATACACATATTTCCATCTTCGCTATCATACCTCAATGTGTATATAGCATCTAATAGCTCTCTTCCTTCATTTGAGGACATTCTCTCTGATACTTCTTGATAATATTTCTCTATAATCTTCAAAAGTTCTTGCTCTTTTATAGTATCATATTTACTTAGTATTTCACGCGTTATGCCAAGTAATATTTTATCATAAACATATTTTGAATATTTTTGACCTTTTTCATCTATCAATGATACAACATAGACTTCTCCTTTTCCTCTCCAGTTCCTGTTGCACCTTCCTGCTGATTGATTAATAGAATCAAGAGGTGCTATATCTCTTACAACAACATCAAAATCAATATCTACCCCTGCTTCTACTAATTGAGTCGTTACAGCAAACCTTATCTTACCTTCTTTTATTTTTTCTATTCTTTCCAACCTTTCCATAGGTACTACATGTGTTGACATGTAAATTATTTCATCATTAGGTATCTTAGCCCTTAATATATTATAAAATTGTTGAGCAGATTTTATAGTATTTAGTATGAAAAGATAGCTTTTACCATCATTTAAATCAAACATTTCGCTTAGCTCTTCTAAGGTAATATCTCGACTCAATTTGGGAATAATTTCTACCCTATCCATTTGAGTAAAATATTTAGTCTTGGCTACTAATGGATAAATTTCCTCTTCTCTAAATATTAACGGCTGAGTAGCAGTTACAAAAATTATATATGAATTTAATTCATTTGCAACCGCTTTTAAAAGTTCTTTTGTCAAAAGCCAATATTTAAATGGTATTGATTGGACTTCATCAAGTATAATTATAGAATTCGCTAATCTGTGGAACTTCCTCAAAGTTTTATTTTTTTCAGACACTAATGTATGAAAAAATTGAACAAAAGTAGTTATTATTATTTCTGAATTCCATCCTTCTATCAATATTTTGGCTTGTTCATCTTCAAATTCAGTATTATTTTTAGTATATCTTATATCTGACAAATGATGATGTTTCAATATTATTTCTGTATCTGGTTGAATTCCATTATATCTTAACAAATCTTCAAGCACATTAGAATTTTGTTCTATAATACTTAAAAATGGCAAAGAATAAATAATTCTATATTTTACACCGGTTTCTTTATACAATTTGGCCCATAATTTCATCGCAAAAGCAATTGTAGTCAACGTTTTGCCAAGGCCTGTAGGAAGATTGATAGACATTATTTTTTGTTTAATATCTATATCCTTCTCTAATACTTCTTTATAGGCTTCCTCTCTCAATAAATTAATTTTACTTTCTTTATCTGGAAAAGATGCTTTATACTCTTTTACAAGCTGCTCTTCAAACTTTATTTCCGGCCGTTTTATATTGTCAATTCCAACAACAACTTCAGTTTTATCGGCATCAACAAGTAAAGAAAACAAAAAGTTTAATAATAAATATATAGAAACATCTTGCTCCTCTTTAAGTCTTCTTAATTCTCTTTTGATTTTTCTTAATTCAGAATTAATACTATCAATATAATCATTTATCGCTGATTTAGTCAAATTTTCATTTAAGCCAGCATTTCTAAGCTTTCCATTTAATACTTGTAATTTTTCATCATCTATACTGTTAAGCTGTTTTTTAAGTACTTCTAACTCTTTATCATCTAATATAACTTCATTAAAAACATTTTTTAAATCTCCATGGTGATTTTTAACAATTAAAAAAGCTATAAAAGGAAACAATATCCCCTTTCTATCCTGAGCATTTATTTCATTTTTAACCAAATAAAAGGCTACAACTGCAGATAATAAAGAATGGTGCGTTTCTTCCATTGTTTTTAATTTATTTCTCTCTTTCTCGTTTTCAGTAAACAAATACTTTTGAAAATAATTTGTCGCTTTTCCAAAGTCGTGGCATAAAGAAATTATAGTAGCTGTTTTTAAGAAAGTCTCTTTATCTATTATCGCCACCTTTTTTTCGTTAAAGTAGCTTCTAATTATTTTAGAAGTATTGATGAGATGGTCTTCTAAAAATTTGTCAGGATGGGAGTATAATTCAGAAAAAGATGACATGTTCACCCTTAACCTCCCAACATTTCTTTACATGACACTTTATGCTTTGTCCATTTACTTCATATAAAACATCTTCGTAACTTAAAACAACCCTATCTTCATTCATACCTGCAGGTATCTTTTCTTTAAAATATTTTTTGCCATTTTCAAAATAAATTTTGTCCTCTACAATAGATTGAAATGGTAGTACTGATAAAATATCTACTTCTGCATTTTCTATTTCTTCTGCTTCATATACCCCTATAAACTTATAATCAGCAATCATTTCACTTAACCCTAAAGACAAAGTATACACATTTCGGCGATTTTTTATTTTTTCCACTATGTCTTCAAATAAATCATTATCTTTATGCATAAAGTAAATCCGATACGCTGCATCTTTTACAAATTCTGTCTTCACTTGCGTTCTCGCCTCATGATTTTTAGCTTTATAAGGTATCCAGTAATTCCCTTTTGTATTTATTAAATTCAGTCCCAATCTGATTTTTTTAATAGGGTTCAATATCCTGATAGCAACTTTGCAGTTTTCCTCTGAAAAAACTTTGAGATATTCTTTTTTGTCAATCCCCGCTATCGCCCCCAACATGCCTTTGACAGTTGGGGGTGGTGGAAAGGAAAAAGTAAGCGGGGAAGAAGTAGTATAGTATTTTCTGAAATGTCCATAGTCCCCGAACACATCAAAAACTAAAGTCTTCATCTCTATATCCCCTTAATATTGGAGTTTTTGAATGTTTAATCCTTCCAAAGCTTTCTCTAATGTACATTCTTCTCCATTACATGTAAATGTAACTCTATAATCGTAAATGTATTTTATCAATTTTATTTTCTCTTGGTTTTGTTTTAGCACTGCCACAAGTTCTGTTATATCGAGTTTGCCATCTTGTATATCTCTTATTTCTTCGTCTTCCATCTCATGCACAAATTTTATGCGTTTTTCAAGCTCACCTATTTGATAGTTGTTCTCTTGGTATACCACTTCTATTAATAATCTTGGCATATGTCCCATTTTTGAACCTGACATTAAATTTTTGGTACCATTCCACATTCCTTCTAACATCAAATCAACATCTTCAACTGTCAAAGGTATATTCTGATTTATTGCAGCATTTTCATTAACAATCCCATAAAAAGCAATTAATGAGTAGGGTAATATGTATTTTTCTGTAAATGTTCCTTGCCCTCTACCCTCTCCAGATGGCATAACTGTTGTACCTTTTATATACATTAAATCTACCTTATGAAGAGATTTGCCATATTTGAATTGTACTGGGCCAGTGAGGGTCATTACTTTGTCTTTTACTGCAGTTGTTGCTCCAAATAGCCTTACATCAATGCACCTGGCAATTATATCTTCATCTTTACCAAAATCCCCTATCCTATCTTCTTTTGTCCTTAGTTTTCCATCCTCTTTTCTTGTTTCAATTATAAACACTTCTTTGCCTTTGTAATAAGCAAGATAATCCCTTATCGTCCTTTTAAGTCTTACATCTGTCACTATGTTTATTCCCGTTTCTTCATCTATACGCGGCTTGTTTTCATCCACCGGGTCGCCATTAGGATTTGCAAAGCTCACATCATAGAGAAATAAAATCTCTGCACGATTTTTAATAACATTTTCCATTTATTTTTCCTCCCCTTCTTTTTTATAAATAATAGACTTGTGCAAAATTCAGAAGCCTTAATTTAAGCCATTCTACAGACATACTTTTTTCCTATCACTCTTGAATTTTTTATCTTTTATGTAGGATTTCCCCTCCCATTTGTCGAATTATTATATATACACTATAAAAAATTTTTTAAGAAGGAGGAAATTCTACATGTACCAGCTTCAATTGCTTTTAAATATACCTGAACTCTTTACCTCTCAGTCTAAAATTGATTTCTATTCTTCTATGTTTGAAAATCTTGACCTGTCTTCAATACCTGAATTCCCTTCCTCTAGTCCTGGCCGTAAGGGTTATTCTCACCATGCACTTTTTAGAGCTTTTATTGTCATGAAAGCTGAAAGATTCGGCACAATTTCTGACCTTTTAGATTATCTCCGCAATAATCTTATCATTGCTCATCTTTGTGGCTTCGACATTTCTAAACCTCTTCCTTCTTATTGGACTTTTCGCCGTTTTATTAATGACTTCTCTCATGATTATTTGACCTCTATTTTTCAAAATCAGGTCAATATCCTCAAAAATATGGGTATTATCTCCGGTGAGTTTATTTCCATGGATTCTACCCCTATTAAAGCTAACACTAAGTTAAATAACCCTAAGTCTTTTTCTAAAAATAAATTCTCTAAAGATAATCAGCCTAAGTCAGATAAGGATTGTAAATTAGGCGTTTATTCTGCTTCTAACGATTCTTCTAATAAACGCTATAAGTTTTATTGGGGCTATAAAAATCACATTATTGTTGATGCTATCTCTGGTTTACCCATCGCTGAAACTACTACCCCCGCTGATGCCCCTGATTTTGAAGCCGCTTTATCTTTGCTTGAGAAGACTAATAAGTGGTTTAACCTTAAGTATGTTAATTTTATTGCCGATAAGGGGTATGATGTTAAGAGAGTTTATAATTTTGTTAGAGATACTCTCCATGGTCATTGTTTTATTCCTCTTAACAAGCGTAATTCTAAAAATCCCCCACTGACTGATGATGGTTATATGGTTTGTGAAGCAGGTATTAAAATGCTCAAAGATGGCAAGCAATATTTTGATGGTTTTATTAAGCAAAAATTTGTTTGCAAGTTCTGTAATTCTAAAGATGACTCTGCCTGCCCTATTCAGCATCCTAAATATTTTAATGGCAAAAAGCATAGAGGCTGTACTAAGTATGCTATTATATCTTCTGATTATAGGTCCTCTATTAATAGAGACTCCCTATATTTTAAGGCTGTCTATAAATTGAGGATTGAATCAGAAAGATATAATTCCCGCTTTAAAGCTCTAGATTTTGAAAAAGCTTATGTTAGAAATATTAATTCTGTCAGCAACCTTAATACTTTTGGCCATATTACTTTGCTTACTGTCGCTATTGTAGCTATTAAACTGGGTAAATTTGATGAGTTTAGATCTCTTGTTGCTTTGATGCAATCGGCCTAATTTTTATTGAATCTATTTCATGCCATTTTTTAACATTTGACTTCTACAGGATATTTATGCCCTTTTTTAGCTCCTCTTTTTGTCTTTTCTTTTCCCTTACCACTTCCTTTATGTTTGATTGTCAGTGTTGATTACTATATATTGTATGTAATACATATTTTGGTTTTTGATTATGATTATTTTAATTAATTTTGCACATCCCTAATAAATAATACTTGTCAATTCATCAGCTAAATTAATACCACAAGCAAAGTAAAAATTTATTTCGTCAACAGACATATTCCAATTATCTCCCGCTAAGAGAAGATAATCAGAAGCTTCTTTCGCTAAGAGTCTTTTACCTTTGTCAAAAGAATCGTATTCTTCAAGTTTATTTTGCACTTTAGGAAGAAGACCTTTTATGTCTTTTTCATCCATTTTTAATCCTTTTAAATTTTTCATGAAAGGCTTAGCTTCTCTATCTGAGTACTGTTTTCTCAATAAAAGTTCTGTTAAAGCCCCTAAAAGAACAAGTCCTCTTTTTAAAGGCATTTCAAAAGTAGGACCATATTTGGCAAAAAAGCTATCAAATATTCTTTCCTCCATTGGGATAACCTCCATTTTTATCAATTTCATTTTTTCAAGAAAAGCTATCGTCATTAACCCATCTGCAGTTGCAGCTTTATAATAACCATCCTTCACAAACTCTTCTCTTATTTTTTTCATTATAAGGTTGTATAAAAATCCCAAATCCACTGGCCTTCCTCTAAAAATCCTATCAGTTATATCGAGAAAATAACCGTCCAAATCATTATCCCTTTTATTTGAGTCAGATTTAGACATAAAGCTTCTTATATTTTTAAAAGTAAAACTATTTCCAAAAATTTCATCTACTTGTTCTTTCGCATTAAAAATTTCTCTCAAATGAGAAGGAAACACATCTTCTATTAAAAGCAATATCCTTTCTGCTGAATTTGATTTTCTTAAAAACAACAAATTGACAGTCATAGAATCTTCTGCATCAGCCAGGTAATCTAATATCTCATCTTCATCTCCAATAAATCTCTTTTTTACTTCTCTCTTAAGAGACAAAAGTCTTTCCGAACTCTCAAATATTTCTCGTACTTCTTTTCTTACAAATTCTTTTCCTATAATGAAATTAGGTATTAACTGATACTCCAAACCATAAAATCTGAAAGTAAGCTCATTTTCAAGGTATCTCTTTCCTTCTTCTAAAGCAAGTCTACATTCTGCACATACAGGATAGTTCTTCCATGATTCTTTTTCATTAAAGCCGCCTGCAATATATCCTGGTTTGTCAATTGTATAAAATTTATATGTATCAACTGTACCAAAAACAATATCTTTCTTTTGTCCGCAAATTGAACATACTTTATCTTCTGCATAAATTTCCTGATACTTTTGACTGTCTAATTGTAACATTAAATCTCTAAATACATTAAAATCACCAATATATTTGTACTCTCCATCTACATTAAATTTGAGTATAAGAGATAATCCTTCTTTTTTGGGAAAATCTCCTCGAATTTTCTCTGCTTCTTTGATAATTTCATCACTTTTTTCTTCTAATATGTCTTTTATTCTTTCAAGAAAAGCTCTATCTTTTTCATCGATTTTTATTGACTTGTCTTTTAGCACCTTATTAAACCAATTTTTTATTTTGCCATTAAATGTTTTTGGCACTTCTGTTATTTTTGCAGCAGGGGTATATCCAGGAGCATTACCACCTGTATCTGTAAAAATGTATCTACTTATTTTTGAATCGTCATACTCTTCAAGTCTAATTCCTTCATATTCAATCTCATCTTCTTTTACAATGAAATTTATAGCAATTATTTTAGAGTATCTACCATCCTGATTTGGATTTTCTATAAGTACGTCCAGCAAAGTTTTGTTTTGAGATTTTAACACCATCTCCCCTAACTCTTTTATTGCTGTTATCATCCTCTCTCCCTCCTTTCTTTCACCCAATTATCTCAAAACACCCAAATCCTTGGGAGTTTTTTGCACCCAAACCTGTATAGTAAGCAAGTTCTAATAATTCAGGACTGCTTTCTACGTCGTATATACCCATCCATCCCTTCACATAAACATTTTTGTATTTAATCATCTTTGAATATCTCCTATCTTCCTTTTCTGATAAGGGATAAAGCTTAAAATATGGATCTTTCGCTTTTATTTTGTATACTAATTCATACTTTTTAAGCAGATTATTAAGTAAAAGAGGAGAAAATTTTTCATCCCAAGGGGAATAATAATAAGTATACTTTATGTCACCATCCTTTAAAGTAGTATACATCACAACTGGAGAAATAAATTTTATCCTTGCTTTATTTTTAAAAACAGGAGGATTGTCTATATTGAGTGAATTCAAAATAAATTTTTGACCATTAAAATGGCAATACTCCTTTTTTAACGCATTTTTTGAAATATCAAATATAAATTCATCTAAAGGAGAGGCAACAGTAAATTTAAAAGGAGGTTTTATGCTTATTTTTTTCTGCCCTTTGGAATCTGTTAAAATCTTGAACTCCCCTTCAATTCTTGAAAAAGTAAATAATTTAAATTTTCTTTTTTCATATTGAAATCCTTCATCATGTAAAAAAGCTGCAAACTCACTGTCCCCCATGAGGTCATACAAAAAGCCTTGAACTATATAATTATAATGAATTGGCAATACTAAATTTTTTTCTCCCACAAATTCCAAAGTAATTCTCATAATAACACCTCATAAATTTATTCCAGTGAAGATATGGATATATTGGTTTTACGTGTATATAATTCTACATTAATTCCCATTTTTCCTTCTTAACTTTTAAAAAATTTTTAATGATTTTGTCTAAATTTATTTAATAAATAGTAAACCATAAAACAAAAAAGAAAAGCCCATTTTGAGCTTTTCTCTCTTTACAAAATTTCCTGAAGTGTCTTCCAAGCCAGTAAAGCACATTTTACACGGGCAGGAAAGTCAGATACTCCCTGCAATACCTGTGCATCCCCTAATTCATCTAAATTTACGTCTTTTTTGTGTATCATGTCTATAAATTCTTGAACAAGCCTTAAGGCCTCTTTTTTGTCTTTCCCTTTTATAAGGTCTATCATCATAGAGGTTGAAGCTTGGCTTATAGCACATCCATGACCTGTAAAAGATGCGTCTTCTATAATGTCACCATTCATTTTTAGATAAAGGGTAATGTCGTCACCGCAAAGAGGATTGTGCCCCCTTTCTTTGTGAGTAGCATCTTTAAGCTCTCTCCTATGAGGGGAGTTTTCATAGTGTTCCATTATAACTTCAGAATAAAGCTGATTTAAATCGCTCATTTAAACCACTTCCTGACTTTTTTTAGTCCTTCCACAAGGGCATCAATATCCTCAAAATCGTTGTAGAGATAAAAGCTTGCTCTTACAGTTGCAGGAACGCCTAAGTATCTCATTAAGGGCTGGCAACAGTGATGCCCACTTCTTACAGCAACTCCTTCTTCATCGAGAATTGTAGCAACATCGTGAGGATGAACTCCTTCTACATTGAAGGAAATTATTCCTCCTCTTTCCTTCGCGTCTTTGGGGCCATACAATTTTACAAAGTCTAATTCTTTCATTTTTTGAAGACCATACTCCAAAAGCTCGCCTTCGTGTTTATATATATTGGTAAGCCCAATTTTTTCTATATAATCTATGGCAGAAATAAGCACATACGCTCCCTCTATATTAGGAGTACCTGCTTCAAATTTAAGAGGGGAAGGTGCAAATGTGGAATAGTCCTCGTAAACCTCGTCTATCATTTCTCCTCCTCTTAAAAATGGCGGTACCTCTTTAAGTAAATCTTCTTTTATATATAAAACCCCAATCCCCATAGGTCCTAACATCTTGTGACCAGAGAAGGCAAAAAAGTCACAATCTATCTTTTGTACATCAACAGGCATATGAGGTACACTTTGTGCTCCATCTATTAATACTTTTGCCCCGTATTTGTGGGCAATATGTGTAATCTCCTCCACAGGATTTATTATTCCCAAAACATTCGACATGTGTTGCACAGCAACTAATTTTACTTTTTCAGACATTTTTTCTTTAAAGTCTTTCATAGAAAGCCTAAAATTTTCATCAAGATAGACATATTTAAGCTTTGCCCCTTTAGCTTCTGCTACCATCTGCCATGGGAGTATATTACTGTGGTGTTCAGCTATGGTAAGTAGTATTTCGTCTCCTTCGTTTATATGCTTCATACCCCAAGTGTAGGCTATAAAGTTTATAGACTCTGTTGTATTTCTTGTGAAAACTATAGACTCTTCTTTTTTGGCGTTTATAAATTTTTTTACCCTTTCTCTTGCCTCTTCATAGGCTTGTGTTGAAAGTACACTTAAATAATGGGGGCTTCTGTACACATTGGCATTTAGCTCTTCATAATATTTATCCATAGCCTTTATTACTTCAATTGGCTTTTGTGTTGTAGCGGCATTGTCAAGATATACAAGCCTTTTTCCATGGGGCTTAACACTCAATATAGGAAAGTCTTTTTTTATTCTTTCAATATCGATATTTTTCACTTTATAATCCTCCTTCCTATATGACCCTTTATGATGATTTCTCTTACAGGGTCATAAGGAATCAAGTCTATAACAGGATTTAATATGGCTTGAACCATTAAAAGCCTTGCCTCTTCTAAACTAAAGCCTCTGCTCATCACATAATAGAGTTTGTCTTCATCTATTTGCCCTGCACTGGCTGAGTGGTTTGCCTGTACATCATCTTCTCCGCAGTAAAGAGCAGGAATTGCAACGGATTTTACAGTTTTGTCTAATAAAAGTACTGTTTCATTTTCTTCAGCTTTTGCCTTTTTTGCACCTTTTTTAATGTCAATATTTCCTATAAAGGTAGCCTTTGCACTTCCTTTTAAGGCTCCTTTTAAGTCCACACTGCTGGTAGTTTTAGGAGCTTGGTGGTATACTTTATAAGCCATGTCATATTTTTGACTATCCACACCTAAAAAAATGGATTTGGAAGTAAAGGTACCTCCTACCTCATCAAGATATACCGCCACATCAAAAGCGCTTACTTTCGAGCCTATCACAACATTTGACCAGTTGACCATAGCATTTTTCCCTACAATTACAAGGTTATTGTCAAAGTCGTTGAATTCGTCTCCCAATCTTTGTATTTTTACTATATTTACAGTAGAACCTTCTTTTGCAATCACCTGCGTTATGCCATTGTGAAAGCCTTTTGTACCTGAATTATAGTCAAAAACGATTGTAACTTGCGAATTAGCTTCCGCTTCAATTATGTTATAATCAATCAATGTGTCATTTTGTTCATTTGTTATATAATCAATCACTATAGGTTTTTCAACATTACTGTTTTGAGAAATCTCAATGTGAAAACCTGCATTGTAAAAATCTTTTACCATATTTATAAATTTGCCTTCTATACCAAAAGCTTTATCCCTTAAAGCCAATATCTCTGTCGGCAATCCAGCTAATTTCTTTGTCTCTTTTATTTTTACTGTATCATGAGACAAATCTTTTATTACTGCTGAAGTGTATTCTTTATAAGAAGGCTGTTGTATTTCCTCCATACTAACTCTCTTACACATATTTTCACTCCTATCCTATTGCGCCTTCCAGCTCAAGTTTAATGAGCCTATTCATCTCCACTGCATATTCCAATGGCAAAGCTTTAGCTATAGGCTCAACAAAACCTCTTACAATCATAGCCCTTGCATCGTCTTCGCTTAAACCTCTGGACATGAGGTAAAATATCTGTTCATCGCTTATTCTTCCCACTTTCGCCTCATGACCAATGTCCACATTGTCATTTTCTATTTCTATTACTGGCATTGTGTCAGACCTTGAAATATCGTCCAACATCAAGCCTTCACACTGGACAGAAGCCTTTGCACCTTCCGCATTAGGTCCTATTTTGAGAAGTCCTCTATAGCTTGATATTCCACCATCTTTTGATATACTCTTTGCTAAAACCTTTGAAGAAGTATGAGGAGCTAAGTGTATCATTTTTGAACCTGTATCTAAATGCTGCCCTTTTGCAGCAAAAGTCACACCGGTGTATTCCGCCTTTGCTCCTTCTCCTTTTAATATAGAAGCAGGATAAAGCATTGTCTTGTGGCTTCCAAAAGAGCCGGATATCCACTCTATAATGCCATCTTTCTCAACAATTGCCCTTTTTGTATTTAGATTATAGGTATTTTTACTCCAGTTTTCTATAGTAGAATAAATTATGCGAGCCCCTTCATTTACAAAAAGTTCTACGCAACCTGCATGTAAGTTTGAAACAGAATACTGTGGTGCAGAACAGCCTTCTATAAAATGTACTTCACTGCCTTTGTCAGCAATTATGAGAGTGTGCTCAAACTGTCCGCTTCCTGGTGCATTCATTCTAAAATAAGCCTGAAGTGGAACCTCCACTTTGACCCCTTCTGGAACATAAACAAATGTGCCTCCGCTCCATATTGCAGCGTGAAGGGCTGCAAATTTGTGATCATAAGGCGTCACGTTTTTTGTCATAAAGTACTCTTTTATTATGTCAGGATATTTTTTTATTGCAGTGTCCATGTCCTCAAATATGACACCCTGTTGAGTAAGGCTTTCTTTAATATTGTGATATACAACTTCAGAGTCGTATTGAGCACCTACTCCCGCCAATGCTTTTCTTTCCGCCTCAGGAATCCCCAACCTTTCAAAAGTACGCCTTATCTCTTCTGGAACTTCATCCCACGACCTTTGCATTTTTGCACTTGGGCGTATATAGGCAATAATAGAATCTATGTCAAGTTGACTTAAATCAACACCCCATGTGGGCATAGGCATTTTTTGATATATCTCCAAGGCTTTTAATCGAAAATCCCTCATCCAGGAAGGTTCATTCTTTTGCTCAGATATTTCTAAAACAACTTCTTTAGAAAGTCCTTTACCTGTCTGATACTCATACTTTACGTTGTCTTTGACGTCGTATATGCTAAAATCTATTTCCTTTATATCTGGTTTTTTCATTATTTTCGCCTCCTATGGGTTACACGCCATTTCTCACAAAGTCATAACCCTTTTCTTCAAGAATCTTTGCAAGGTCCCTGTCACCACTTTTTACAATCTTTCCATCCATTAAAACAGATATTACATCTGGCTCAAGGTAATCCAATATCCTGTTGTAGTGGGTGACTATTAAGATAGACATCTCTTCAGTCTTTAGCTTTTTGACCGCTTCCGCGACAACTTTTAAGGCATCTATATCAAGACCAGAGTCAATTTCGTCAAGCATTACAAGTTTAGGCTTTAGAAAAGCCATCTGGAGTATCTCAGTTTTTTTCTTTTCCCCTCCAGAAAAACCTACATTTAAATACCTACTTCTGTACTCGGATTTCATGTCTAAAAGCTCTAATGTGTTTTTCATGTCTTTTGCAAATTGAAGCATCGACACATTTTGGCCTGTCACAATATTAACAGAGGTCCTTATAAAATTATCCACTGTTATTCCGGGTATTTCTTCAGGGTACTGAAAAGACAAAAAGATGCCCTTTTTTGCCCTTTCATTGACTTTTAGATTTGTTATATCTTCTCCTTCAAATAAAATCTGTCCTGAAGTCACTTTATATTTAGGATTCCCCATGATGGAATTGCACAATGTGCTTTTACCACCACCATTGGGTCCCATAATTGCATGTATTTCTCCTTTTTTTATTGTTAAATTAAGCCCTTTAAGGATATATTTGTCCTCAACTTCTACATGCAAATCCTTTATTTCTAACAATGTTTCTCTCATCTTTTACAACTCCTTTTTAATTCCGACTATTTTAATAGGAATACTCAAGCAATACTATTATACACCACCTAAACAACCAAATCAATAGAAAAAGACACAAAATTGATAATTATTTTCATTTAATAAACATATGTCAATAATTATCTATAAAAATCGAGTAGGAGCTGAATAATTATTTTATTCAGCGTCCTCTCACACCACCGTACGTACCGTTCGGTATACGGCGGTTCATTAGGAATTGTGTACAATTAGATATCTTTGGGATAAACTCTTATAACCTATGCTTTCAAAGTATTTATTTGTAAGAGTCTTATTTAGGATTGGGCTATTGGATATTCTCCAGTAGCCTTTCCTTGTATTGGCGTATTCCCAGGCTTTTTGTTCTTCTACTCCTAGTTTTACTAAGTTATCATGCTTCGTTTTTATCTTCTTCCATTGTTTCCATATACATGCCCTTAGTCTTCGCCTTATCCATTCGTCAAGGGTTTTCATTATGCTTTTCGCGTCTGCTAATCCAAAATAGTTGACCCATCCTGTTGTTATTTGATTTAGTCTTTTTATTCTGTTTTCCATGCTTATTCCCTTGTTCCGATTGGTTATTTCTCTTACTTTTTCCTTAAACCTTTTGATGGATTTTTCATGGATTCTTATTCTTACTTCGTTTTCTTTTGTATAGAATGAAAATCCAAGAAATTTTCTTCTCCATGGTCTATCTACAGCACTTTTTGCTTCGTTGACTTTTAGTTTTAATTTGCTTTCTATGAATTTCTTTATGCTCTTCATTACTCTGTTTCCTGCAGACCTGCTTTTTACATATATGTTGCAGTCATCTGCATATCGGCAGAATTTATGCCCTCGTTTCTCAAGTTCTTTGTCTAGTTCGTCCAACATTATGTTTGCTAATAGGGGACTTAATGGCCATCCTTGGGGTGTCCCTTCTTCTGTTGATACTTTGATTCCGTTTATCATTACTCCTGATTCTAGGTATCTTCGTATTAACTTTAGTACCCTTTTATCTCCTATCCGCTTTTCTAGTTTGGACATTATTATGTCGTGGTTTACTCTGTCAAAGAACTTTTCTAAGTCCATATCTACAACCCATGTGTATCCTTCATTTATGTATGCTTCTGCGGCTTTTATTGCGTCTTTTGCACTGCGTCCTGGTCTGAATCCATAACTGCTATCAGAAAATGTATGGTTGTAGACTCTATTTAGTATTTGGGCTATTGCTTGTTGTATTAGTCTGTCTAGTACTGTAGGTATTCCTAGTAGTCTTACTCCTCCATCTGGTTTGGGAATTTCTACTCTTCGCACTGGTTGTGGTTTGTATTTCCCCTCCAGCAGTTGTTGTTTTATGGTTGCCCAGTTTTCTTTGAGATACGGTAGAAGTTCATCTACTCCCATCCCATCGACTCCATGGCTTCCTTTATTTGCAACAACGCGCTTGTATGCTGCTTCCATGTTCCCTCGTTCTACTATCATTTCAAGCATCTTGCCGGTATATCTTTGTACCTCGTTTCTTCCATCTTCCGACGCCGATGATATACTATGCACTTCCGTTGTCTTTTGAAATTCCATTTCTCTATTCAACGGATAGCCTCTTTGTTGAGTTGTCTGCAGTCTCTGCATATCTTTCGAGTCCATAAGATTTCCAAAACCTCCTAACGTTCGGTCCTTCCTTATCTATTCATGTCTAGATAAGTACTATGACCTCTGCTGACTTCTCAAGGTTCAGCCATACATCACTGCATGGGTTGTCACTTCAGATTTTACTTCCATGACTTATCCTTGAGACCTCCCCGGGTAAGAACGATAACTTTCATCTCATATATCTGCCAGATTTACTGTATGGGATTCGGGTAGTGTTGGACTTCGTTTTGTTACGCAAACTCATCCATCCCAATTCAGCCTCTTATCTGGTTCTTGTTCATCAGACCGAGATTTTGCCTTAAGCTTCCTTCAGATTCCACCTCACGATGGACACCCTTGCTCTTGGCTAGTGGTTCCCACTACCAAGCCCACAGCGGACTTTCACCGCCTAGTTATCGCCCATGCCGGGCGCACATATAAGAAGTCGGGACTTCAATTTCCCCGACTTCTTATATTTCGTCAACTTCCACAAACTTAGCCAGTATGTCATCTACTGGAATTATGAGATATTCCTCTCCCTCGTGTTTTATCTTGGTACCTGAAAACTCTTTATATATAACCCTATCCCCTACAGCAAGCTCATCGGAGGCACCTGCTGCAAGAGCTTCAATTACTCCCTGATTTAATTTTTCTTCAGCAGTCTTGGGAATTATTACTCCGCCTATCTTTTTCTCTTCAGGCTCTTTTTCCAATTTAATAAGTGCATGGCCATTTATAGGTTGTATTTTTGTCATAACTCCTTCTCCTTTCTTTTATTATTTTTTACCGCTATTATTACATTATTTATTATACCTCACTTATAAGAAAAGGTACAAGAACAAAAACTTATTGTTCAGTAATTCCCAGCAATCTATTAAGCTTAGCTTTATCAAACCCTACTACAATTGTGCCATCAATATCCGTCTGAGGCACACCTCTTTGGCCGCTCCGCCTTACTAATTCTGCTGCCGCACTTGGATTTTTGCTCACGTCTATTTCTCTAAAAGGTATATTGTGTTGTCTTAAATATGCCTTTGTAGCATTGCACCAGGGGCAAGAGGGAGTGGTGTAAACAGTCACTCTGTGGGCCTTTTGACCTTTCCCATCAGAAGCTTTTGAAGGAGCGACAACTAAAAGTTTTTCATAATATTCTTTGCTTTGAAGTCCAAATACAAACTGCCAGGGCTCTTTATCCTTGAAAAGTATCACTGAAGGCACTACTTTGATTCCATATTGTGGATGAATATCTCTTATCTCAGAAGCATTTACTACATAAACGGGCACTTTAGGATTGTCTTCACTGAATTTCTTCATGACCTCTAAAGCTTCAAGACTCTTTTGTGAAGAATTAGAATAAAACATTAGCATAAAAAATTCTTCTTTATTTTTTACTTCTTCAAAGTGCTGAGTATCCTTTATAAACTCTAACATCAAATCACCTCTTTAAATATTTATGTTATCCAAAATCAAAAATTTATATAAGCAAAATTGCAATTCCTTTTTATTACAAACCGTTATAAACTACGGCTACCCCCCATAAGTATTGGGTCGCAATTTATATTATAAGGAAAACTATTTTAAAAATCAAGATATTTTTAACAATCCTCCTTATTGAATTAAGTAAGAGCCTCTCTGCTCTTAGAATGACAGATAAAAACTCCCCTTAGTTAGAGGGGAGTCAGTTTGTTGACAAAGTTAAAAAATATTCAAAGGAGATATTTTGCATCGTCGCTCCGATGTTCCAAAGCGACAAAACTAAAGCTCGACCTTCGGGCTCCGGCAGGGTACCTACGTCAGGTGGCATCCATGCCTTAAGGTGCCCGCCTCCGCCCTCCTTGGCTTCGGCCCTGCCTCCACCCTCGGTCTTGCTAAGTTTCCCGGCACTCAAGTAAGAAAGTTTATAAAGCAAAAATAGAAAAGACAAGCATACTTACTTGAGTGCCGGGCCGCTTTGTAACAAGTCGCTCCTTATGCAAAATATTTCCTTTACGAAAGTTTGTCTACAGTCTGACCCCCCTTAGTTAGAGGGGAGTTTGTTTAATACATACACTTTTTCCTTTTCAATATATTTTATTACTTCTCTATAAACAAATTCCTCAAAATATTCTGCCTCTTTATAGGTAAATATTCCATCTTTCAAAACCGTATCATAGCAAAATATTGGAGAATATTCTTTTAATTTTTCTATTTTTTTAGCTTGCTCCTTTACCATTCTAAAAGCTCCAATATTGACATCTTGTATACCTTCTTTAGGTATTTTTGAAAAAACATATTCCACAAAATTTTTATATATTTTTTCAAATCCTTCTATATACATCACTGGTTCAATAGAAATTCTAACTTTTAAACCCTTTGATATGGCCCTTTTTATGCTTTCTATTCTTTTACTGAGAGAAGGTGTTAGTTTTTCATATTTATCGATGACCGGTTGTGGCAACAATGTCCATGCGAAAATTACATTAGAAGGTATGTCGATAAATTCTACGGAAGAAAAATTGGCGCTTTTTGTTCGTATTTCTATTACAAGGTTTTTATTCCCTTTGGCATATTCAATCCACTGTTTAGTAAAGCCTGTAAGGTATTCTAAAGCAAGTAAATCCGTCTCATAGGATATGCTTAAATAGACCTTCTGGTCCTGTGTAAGTTTATCTATTTCTTTAAAATAGTCCTCAATATTCACAAAAATAACAAGATGTCCTGAAGGGTACATACCCTGTAAATAGCAATAATCACAATCATAAATACAATTGAATATATTTGATGTATGGTAAAAATTGATATTTCCAAAGTCTTCACAAAGCTTAGAACCTTTATATATAAAATCATATCTTTTTTGGGCCAATATAAGATTTTGCCTTTCTTTTTGTATAAGGTAGTTTTGATTAGGTCTATTGAAAACCTCACTATATCTGTCAATAAGCACTACTTTACTTTTAGGAAATTTCTTTAAAATATTTTGCGTTATAGGATTAGGAAGTACCTCCTTCTCAACGTAAATGTGAGAGAATTTTTTCAAAAGCCTTCTTCCTTTCTTCTTTATTATTTACCTGTACATCATAAAAGTTTTCTAAAAAATCTATACCTTCACTTTTTCTAACCTTATAATGTAGGCAAGCTTTATAAAAAATTTGCTTTTGACTTACCGTAAGTTTTAGCTTTTGTGAAAGAAAATTTATAATTTCTCTTTCATAAAAGGAAAATATTTCGCTAGTCTTAAAACTATTTTTCAATATTTTAATAAATTCATCTATTTCCTTTAACTTGTTTTTTATTAACTCATAAATTTTATCTTTAGACACATCCTCGAAATCTGTACTATCAGAGACAATTTTTAAAATATAAATTCTGTGGGTCTCAAAAAATTTAGAGGCTGCTTGATAAAAGCCGCTGGTTTCCATATCACAAAGTCTTGCTGTCATCAAACCTTTATCTTTTACTATATAGTTAAAAGTCTCTATATCGCTTTCTTCAAAAGGATGATTTACCAAGATATCAGGTATATAATTTTTCTGAGTTTCATTGTCTACAATTTTGTTAATAAGGTATATGTTCCCTATTTTTTCATCAATATCTTTCGAACCACATACACCAAGGTTTATTATAAAGCTTTGTGGATCCCACAAATATCGAGTTGCCGCATGAGAAACAGCTATACTGCTATTTATTTTGCCCACTCCTGTTACTACCAACGTTATTTCTTCATTTTTAAAAACTTGAAAATATCGATTTTCTACATCTTTTTTTAAGCCAAAATATTCAATTAGAGGTTTTGCCTCAATATATAAAGCGGTTGCGATAAAGACCATCTTAGCACCTCTTTCAAGAACATATAAAATTTGTGTCAAGAGAACTCTCTTGACACAAATTTTTATAACCCCACTTTTTCTAATAAAAGCCTCACATCTGCTTCTCTTTCTAATATATGGTTATTTAAAGCTTCAAATTTCTTGTCAATGCGCTTAAATTGAAAGTTTATCTCCGTAAGAGATTCAGTGTTTCTTGCCACTTGTTCAAAAGTACTTGTAACAATATTTTCAATTTTATCCACTTTTTGTTCGAGCCTATCTAACCTCTGTTCAAAAGTGTCCATCCTATGTTCAAAGTTATCCATTCTTTGCTCTAACTTATACATCCTTTGCTCAAAATTGTCCATTCTTTGTTCTAATTTGTCTATCCTTTTTTCAAACTCAGTAAATTTAACTTCTAACCTGTCAATGCGGTTTTCTAAATTCTCAAGCCCTGTGTCAATACTGTTAAGTCTTTCTAATACAAGGTTTAATAATTCTTCACTTGACACAAAAAGCTCCCCCTTTATTCTTTAATGACAAGCCTGTGATACTCTTTTTTGCCCTTTCTTATTAAAATGCTATTATCTTTTATCATATCATCTTTTATATATTCATCAATACTTTCAACTTTTTCATTGTTTATATACAGTCCACCTTGTTGAATGAGCCTTCTACCCTCACTCTTTGAAGGTATTATCTTTGCTTCAAAAAGCACATCTAAAATTTTTTTACCTAAAACATCAGAAGAGACAGTAACAGAAGGCACATTATCTAAATCTCCACCGCTTTCAAATAAAGCCTCTGCCGCCTTTTGGGCTTTTATAGCCTCTTCCTCTCCGTGTATAAGTTTCGTGACCTCATATGCCAATATTTTTTTCGCCTCGTTTATCTCTTTATCTTTTAATGCCCCTAATCTTCTCACTTCATCCATAGGCAAGAAAGTGAGAAGTGCCAGGGCCTTTTCCACGTCCGCATCAGCTATATTTCTCCAGTATTGATAGAATTCATAAGGAGAAGTCTTATTCGGGTCAAGCCACACTGCTCCCTTTTGTGTTTTTCCCATTTTCTTCCCTTCACTGGTTGTAAGTAAAGTAAATGTCATACCATAAGCCTGTTTACCTTCTTTTTTTCGTATAAGCTCTATGCCAGCAATAATATTAGACCATTGATCGTCTCCGCCCATTTGCATTACGCAATTGTATCTTCTGTTTAATTCAAGAAAATCATAAGCCTGCATCAGCATGTAGTTAAACTCTAAAAAGGAAAGGCCTCTTTCTAATCGGGACTTAAAGCATTCCGCTGTAAGCATTCTATTTACAGAAAAATGAACCCCTATATCTCTTAAAAATTCAATATAGTTTAAGTTTAAAAGCCAGTCAGCATTATTTGCCATGATGGCTTTGCCATTCGAAAAATCAATGAGTCTTTGCATCTGCTTTTTAAAAGCTTCAGCATTTCTATCTATTTCTTCTTTAGTCAACATCTTTCTCATATCAGTCCTGCCGCTTGGGTCTCCTACCATCGCTGTGCCACCGCCTATTAACACAATAGGCCTGTGGCCTGCTTTTTGCATGTGAGACATCACCATAATTTGAAGAAAATGTCCCACATGTAAGCTATCAGCAGTAGGATCAAAGCCTATGTAAAAAGTAATTTTTTCTTTTTCTAAAAGTTCTCGTATTTCCTCTTCATGAGTCATTTGCTGAATATATCCTCTTTCTTGCAAAACATCAAGTACAGACACGATAATACCTCCATCATCTTATTTTTGTATATTGTATCAAATGAAAAACATATTTTCAAATATTTTTGACAATATAATTTTATCACTTTATAATATTTACTATCAACAAATAAAAGAGAAGTGATTGTATGAATTACAAAGTCTATGCTACAGGTAATAAAATAGAAAAGTTTTATTCTGATGCAATAAAAGAATATCAAAAGAGGCTGAGCCGATTTTGCAATATCACTTTTTCAAGCTACAAAAATTCTCAAAAATTACCTTTTCAAGAAACGGATAAATATTACAAAATAGTAATATCACCTGCAGGTAAATCCTTGTCTTCAGAGGAATTGGCAGAAAAAATAAAAGAGTTTGAACTTACTGGAATAACAGATATATTAATAATCATAGGAAATGAAGAAATTCATTGTAATGAGACCATAAGCATAAGTAGCATGAAAATGAGTTTAGGTTTGACTTCTACTATTTTCTTTGAACAGTTATATAGGGCATATAAAATTTTAAACAATGAACCTTATCACAAGTGATTTTCTCCACTAAAAGCTAAATAAATCTGCTCTAAAAGTATAAGTCTCATAAGCTGGTGAGGAAAAGTCATTTTAGAAAAAGAAAGATTTAAATGGGATTGTTTCTTTATATTTTCCCACAATCCCAACGATCCACCTATTACAAAGGTCATTTCTCTATAACCAGATTGAAAAGTCGCCTTTATAAATTGGGAAAATTTATATGAGTCTATTTCTTTTCCTTCTATAGCAAGAGAAACAACAAAGCTTCCCTTTTTTATTTTAGAAAGAACTCTTTCTCCTTCTTTACGCAAAATCTCCTTTTTTTCTTTTTCACTTAAATTTTGAGGAGCTTTTTCTTCTTCTACTTCTTTAATTTCTATTTCACAATAAGGGCGCAATTTTTTTAAATAAAAAACTATTCCATCGCTTATATAGTTCTCCTTTATTTTTCCAACAGCTATTATATATATCTTCATTATTAAGTCCCTCATTTTTAAACTACAAGATATTTAGGTGGCTCATCGCAAAAATCACATTTATGAGGTACCAGCCAATCAGTAAAAGAAACTTCATCCAATTTGTAAATATCCGGTGGTTGTTCGTACACTTCGACAAATTCTTCAATGGCATCCTCTAAATGCTTTTCACACACAACAAACATAAAACCTCTCCTATTCTCCGAGAGTTATAGTAGTATATCCTGTCTTTCCCGATACGGTTTGGTACTTAACTTTTATTTTGTCACCTGGATTTTTTTCATAAATAATACATTTTAAACTTGTCATAGTATTTACAGGTCTTTCATCTATCTCCAAAATAATATAGCCTTTTTTAATGCCAGCTTTATAAGCAGGACCTTTAGGATCAATATCTGCCACATATATCCCCTCATATATATAAACATCTGCGGAAATGTAACTGGCAATTTCTTTATCATACGCAACTATGCCAATATAAGGTGCTTTAAATGTACCCGTTTCTATCACTTTCTTAAGTATAGGCTTTACAATATTTATAGGTATAGCAAAGCCCAATCCTTCAGCAGTTGTTACCTTCGCAGTATTTATTCCAATTGCATAGCCTTGAGAATCCACTAAAGGCCCTCCGCTATTCCCTGGATTTATAGAAGCATCTGTCTGTATCAAGTCTTCCATGATTCGCGGTTTTCCATCCTCAGTAATGGGAAGGCTTCTATTTAAAGCGCTTATTATTCCAGAAGTAACCGTCCTTTGAAACCTAAGACCTAAAGGATTTCCAATTGCTATTGCGGTTTGCCCTACCGATATCTTGTCAGAATCTCCCAAAGGTATAATTGGTAAATCTTTTGCATCAATTTTTAAGATAGAAAGGTCTAAAACAGGGTCAGTCCATAAAACTTTACCCGGAAGTATACTGCCATTACTTAAATATACCTTTATATTTTTGGATTTTTCATTAGCTACATGATTATTTGTTATAATATAGCCATTTGGATTAACAATAAAACCTGAACCTACACCTTCTACAGCTTTTTCTATAAAATAATACTCTCTTTGAAATTCTACAGTAGTAATTCCCACAACAGCAGGAGTATCCTTTTTTGCCACTACTTCCGCTATTGTAGGAGATTCTTTTGTTGGTATCACTACTTCTGTTTTTATTCCTGAAGAAGGAGGATAAGGTATAGGAATAACCTTACCCCATAAATATTTTGGTGCAATATATACAAATACTAAAGAGGTAACCAAAGAAACTATAATTGCAACAGCAAAAAAACTCTTCAATTGACGCTGCATAATATCACCTCACTAAATAGGATGAGATATTATGCAGCACATTATACTCAAAATTTTATAGCTTTTTTACTCTTTTACCCTTACTACATCAGCTCCTAGTTGTTGAAGCTTTACTTCCATCGCTTCATAACCTCTATCTATATGATAAACCTCCATAACCTCTGTCGTACCCTCAGCAGCAAGCCCTGCTATAACCATCGCTGCACCTGCTCTTAAGTCTGTCGCATAAAGAGGTGCACCTGTCAATTTCTCTACGCCTTCAATTATTGCAGTCCTTCCTTCTACTCTTACTTTCGCTCCCATTTTCTTTAACTCATTTAAATATTTAAATCTATTTTCATATATATTTTCAGTAATGACACTTATGCCATCAGCCAAAGCCAAAAGCACCGCAAAGGGCTGTTGCATATCTGTTGGAAAGCCAGGATAAGGTAAAGTTTTTATATCAACATGTTTTAAAGGTCCTTCTCTTCTTACTCTTATCACATCATCGTATTCTTCAACAATGACGCCCATTTCTGCAAGTTTTGCAACAATTGCTTCTAAGTGATTTGGAATTACTCCTTTTATATACACATCACCTTTAGTTGCGGCAGCTGCCACCATGTAAGTTCCTGCTTCTATTTGGTCAGGAATAATAGTATAGTGACATCCGTGAAGCTTGTCTACGCCTGTTATCTTAATAGTATCTGTACCAGCACCTTTGATATTCGCTCCCATGGCATTTAAAAAGTTTGCTACATCAACTACATGGGGCTCTTTTGCACAGTTTTCTAATATCGTTACCCCTTCAGCTTTAACTGCTGCCAACATCAAATTTATAGTAGCACCTACACTCGCCACATCAAAATATATATGATTCCCTACTAATTTATCAGCTTTAATCCTTATAAGTCCATGTTCTATAGTAGTCTCCGCGCCTAAAGCTTCAAACCCTTTAATATGCTGATCAATAGGTCTTACACCAATATTGCACCCACCTGGCATAGCTATTACTGCCTCATTAAATCTACTTAAAAGTGCACCTATAAGATAATAAGAAGCCCTCATCTGGCTTGCTAAATCTCGAGGGGGGTAAAAGGAATTAAGCCCTTCAGGGGCAATTACTACTTCGTGTTTTTTCTTTTCTACTTTTCCTCCCAGATGGCGTATCATCTGGACTAATAATTCTATATCTTTTATATCAGGCAAATTATCTATCACACTCGGAGTATCAGCCAATAGGGCTGCGGGAAGGATTGCAACAGCAGAGTTTTTAGCGCCACTTATCTGTATACTTCCTTTAAGGGGCTTTCCTCCTTTTATTATAAACTTTTCCATTCTTCAATCTTCCCTTCAAATCAATAAAATAAATTAAACTTAAACAGTATCACAATATATACTTTAATACAATTTAAAATATTTTACAAGTATTTAAGGGTTAAAAAAAAGAAGAAGAAGGTGGTATTATTTACCTTCCTCAAAATTTCCCGTATAAGCGTTTATGTAATATCTGTTGCCATCCTGAGTAGTTATCCTCCAAACAGGTACTGCTTCTCCTTTAGTAGCACTGCTCCAGTTAAAATAATAGCCTAATTTTATTTCTTTTACAACCATAGGTTTTGCATCCGTCTTTATCTCCACAAGCTTCAAAAGAGCATAAGCCGCATTTATCACCTCTTTTTTCGCCTTTTCCATCACAACAGAACCAAACCAAGACTTTGAAAATTCAAAGCTTTTGTCATCTATTTTCCCTTCCATCCATCCGCCATCTATGAAGTAATCCTTATAGGTTTGAAAATACTTTATCTTTACCTCTTTACCTTGAGAAATTTTTTCAACTTGTACATTTATTTCTTTAAAATGATAATTATTTATAAAATTCTGTACATACTCTTCCTTTTGAGAAGAAGACATATCTTTAAATTTATCGTTCTTTTCAAAATAATAAAAACTAATGCCATCTACTTTGATAGTTTTATCTTCAAATTTAAAAATTGTATATCTATTTTCTTTGTATTTTTCATATTTTTGACTTTTAATAAAATTTTCTAAAACAAAACTTTCATCAAATATTTCTCTCGTTACCTTAACAAGAGGCATTGGCTCTGTCTCTTGCGGAATTGTAGTTTTCAAAATTATGTTGTTTTGCAATAAGACTTCCTCTATTGAATACAAATCTTGCCTTGATAAAAGCTGGGGTTGCGGTTTATTAATTTTAGCAATAGTTAGATATAAAAGAACATTCAAAATCGCAAAGGTGATTATCAGCACTGTCTTTGCTTTAGACCAGTTCATAATTTATACCCCATTGTAAATCAACTTTCCATTAAATATGTTTATAAAAAACACTTTATTGTTACTTTCTCCAATCCAAACAGGGATAAATTGTCCCTCATAATACGCATAACCTATTTTTAAATCAGAAAGCGGTTCTCGCCAGTTTATCTCTTTTAATCCCATTGCAAGAGGTTGCTTCAATTTTGCATGAGAAATTAAATAACTTCCATTACTCATCAAATCTAAATACAAAACTCGTGCATATTTAATATTGCCATTTGAAATATTTATTTCGATTGGAAAATCCAGCATTTCTTTTTGCAAAATTCGAAGAGGATAATCAAATATATAATTAAAATAAAAATTATATTCCCCTTTTTCTTCTTTGAAATCCATCAGATAAATATCGTCAACTTTTATCCCTATTTCCTCCAAAAAGACGACAGATTTTCTCAGTGCAAAAATTTTATCAGTGGGAGAAGCTTCAGAAACAGTGTCATAAAATTCTATATACCCATTTTGATATAAGCGCAGACTTTTTAAACCGTCGGTATAAACAGTACATCCGTTATTCTCGGTAATTTTTCTTACAACAGAGATATTCGTAAAAAATTTTTCTAGAAAATGGGGGTCAGATTCAAAATTTGTTTCTTTACTATATATTTTTTTTATCGAAAACGTTAGAGAAGGTATGTACACGTTTTTTTCAAAATATGCATTGCCTTCCTCATAAACAGATTCACACACACTGACCTCATCTTTAGGGAAATTCTTTATAATGTTTTTTAAATCCTCCATCTCTGAATAATTGAAACTATAAAATTTTTTATTGGCTGCATCCTTCACAAAAATTTGATTTTTGTCTATGTTAACGATAATCTCTTTTACATATACATTGCTATTTATTTTTCTAGACCAGCTATCTCTGTTGCTAAAAATATCTTTTAACAAGTCACCATTTGCACTTTTTCCCATTAAAAACCGCATAAACGTACCTTTTTGTGCGTTTTCCCAACTATTCTCATCGACCACATTTATTTTTTCTTCTTTATTTGAACTAATAAAATCCGTTGTTTTTTTCCATAAAGAAAAGGAAAGATTACCATCTGATACTAAGTACACTTTTCCTTGCAAACCCACAAAAGTGTATTCTGGCCTTATTATACGAAAAATGTCCACCTTTGTATTTGTGGACTTTTTATTAATAAATGATAATTCATTTTGCGGAAAGGATATCCACAGTTTATAAGTTAAATACACGCTAGTTAAAACAAGAAAAAACAATAGCAGTGACTTAATCTTCTCCCTCATCCTTCAAGACCTCTATTTTAAAAGAGATTTTATTATATCCTCAATGGCAGTAATTGTTATTTGCAAAATCCCATCCTTTTTTGTAAGTATCACATGGCCTTTTATTATTTGCAATTGGTCGTCTTTATAAGCTTTTATTACTATATAATTATCTCCATAGCTTAAAGTCAATAATTTTGCGAAAAGCATTGTATCGCCAATTACCCATTTGTCGCTTAAATTATCGTTTAAGATAAGCTCTACAGTAGTATTAGGTTGTCCACTCCCAGAAATTATAAAATATTTGTTGTCCGTTTTTACATCGTTTATATTAGTTTTAACTTTTATGAGGTCATCTGCATATCCATATGACATAAAAAGAGCCATAAACATCATCACTGCTACAAATAAAGCAACTATTTTTTTCAAGGATATCCCTCCTTCTCCTTTATGGTTTTATTATACAGTACTATTATTACAATATTGTTACAGTAATATTAAATTATTATTACGAATTTACTGGTATGGCAGTTTAACCCTCACTATAGTGCCTTTTCCTACTTCGCTTTCTATGTTTACTTCTCCTTTGTGAAGTTCTACAATTTGTTTTACAATAGAAAGCCCCAAACCTGTACCTCCAAGCTCTCTGGATCTGGCTTTATCTACTCTGTAAAACCTTTCAAAGATTCGAGGCAGGTCTTCTTTAGGAATTCCTATACCGTTGTCTTCCACAATGAAGGTTGCAAAATTTTCATCGTATTCTGTCATAACTTTTATCATTCCGTTTTCTGGAGTGTATTTTATAGCATTGGTTACTAGGTTCACTATAACTTGTTCCATTTTATCTTTGTCAATATACACATGCCTTGGTACTTCTTGAAGGTCGACGATAAGTTTCTGATTTTTTTTATGAGCTTCAATAGAAAGTCTATTTATTACGTCAATTATTACTTCATTTAAATTTTTATGCTCAAATTTGAGGTTTTTCTCTTCAGAATCCATTTTAGATAAAAGAAGTAAATCTTTTACAAGACGTGTCATTCTGTCAGTTTCTGAATCTATTATTTTTAAAAATCTCTTTAAATATTCAGCATCTACGTCGCTGTAAAGAAGAGTTTCAACATAGCTTTTTATGGTGGCAAGAGGAGTTCTAAGTTCATGAGAGACATTTGCCACAAACTCCTTCCTCATGGCATCCAATTTGTGTTGCTCCGTGATATCGTGAAGTACATAAACATATCCTTCTATTTGTTGATTGCTTTTTAGCGGAGCTATGTTAACTGTTAAAACCTTGTTTCCGCAATTCATTGTCGCTACTGCATCTTCTTTTTCTAAATTTAGTATTCCCTCTATTGGCATTCCTAATTCCAGCTTCACATTTAACATTTTCTCGGCAGCCTCATTATAGTGGATTATGTTGCCTTTTGCATCTGTTGCCACAACACCATCGGTCATAAATTGTATAATAGCTTCTATTTTGTTTTTTTCACCTTGAATATCATTTAAAGTCTGTTTTAACCGCAAAGATAAAAAATTAAACATTTCACCTAATTTTCCTATTTCATCATTAGATTTTATCTTTATCGTCACATCAAAATTACCTTCTGCCATCTTTTGAGCATATTTTGTCACTTCTTTGATGGGGTCAGTTATAGTCTTGGACAAAATATATCCAAGCACCATAGTAATTCCAACAGCAAAAAGAGTAGCACTCGAAAGAATCAAATTGACATCCCATAAAGTCTCATATATTCCATTTAAAGAACCGCTAATATACACAACTCCATTTATTTTACCATCGCTATTATAAACTGGCATGGCAAAGCTTTTTATTTTTCCAGTAGAATTATAATCATCAGTCACTTCACTTCCGATTTCTCCTGATAGGGCTTTGACAATAGCAGGAGTCATCATTTTACCCCTATCCCCAGTTGAACTAGCTAAAATATTTCCTTTATTATCCAAAATATACACATACTTTACGTTTGAATTAGGACCCATGTACATATTTATCACATTTTTTAAGCTTTTTGCATCCATGTTGTCTTTAAGGGTAAAAGAAATACCTCGTGCTTGCGCTTCAAGGTAATTGTCAAAGTTATTCATGTGGTAATTTTCAAGAGATTTATAAAGATATACCCATATGATTTCCATTGCTACAAGTATTAACAAAGTATATATGAGAATTATTTTCCATTGAATGCTTTTAAATCTGCTTCTCATCGCTAAAATAGTAACCAACCCCTCTTTTTGTGTGAATAAGCTTGGGGTTACTGGGGTCATCTTCAATTTTTTCTCTCAGTCTTCTTATGGTGACATCTACTGTTCTAATATCACCCAGATATTCATAACCCCATACCTTTTCCAATAGCATTTCGCGTGAAAAAATAAGCCCCTTGTTTAAAATGAGAAATCTCAAAAGTTCAAATTCTCTGGAGGTAAGTTCTATCTCTTTATTGTTTTTTTCTACTTTATATTTCGACATGTCAATTTTTAAATTTTTTACGTAAATGATATTCCCAGACTCGTTTCCATTTAAACTAATTCTCCTTAAATTAGCTTTTACTCGTGCTATGAGTTCTCTTATAGAAAAAGGTTTCGTTATGTAGTCATCAGCTCCCAATTCCAGTCCCAATACTTTGTCTACTTCTTCCTCTTTAGCCGTCAACATCAAAATAGGTATAGTCATCGATTGCCTTAGAGTCCTTAGTACTGAAAAACCGTCTAATTTAGGCAACATCACATCAAGTATTATCAAATCTGGATTTTGCTCTTTTGCTATTTTTAAAGCCTCTTCCCCATCATAAGCTTCATAAGTTATGTATCCCTCTTTTTCCAGATTGTATTTGATTATCTCAACTATAGGCTTCTCATCATCAACTATCAGTATTCTGTAACTCATTTTACTTCCCCCTTGTCTTTTTATAGGGTTAAAGCAAGAAGAGCAACACTCTCCTTGCTTTATTTCACTGAATCTATAAATTTCTCTAAATCTTGTCCTGTAACTTTATAAAAACTCTCACTTAAACTTAACCCTCTCCCCAAATATTTTAAAATATCTCTTATGCTTTGCATCCCATATTTATCACTTATGGCTTTTACTATTTCAAAAGACCTTTTATAGGCCAATGTCTCATCTAATTGGTTAAAGTTATAAGTCAACTCTTTGAGGGAATAGGGTTTATCACCTGTTACACCTTCACCCCAGACAAAACCGTTTTCTCGATATTCTTCCAAAAGGGCTATACCTTCTGTAAACCATACGGGGTAATTGCCTCTCGCAATATCATCTACAACAAGGTGGGCAAATTCGTGTACAATCGGTCCGTCATGCTCAAAGACTTTTTCTAGGTCTTCTGTAGGACTAATCCACAATTCAGGTGATACTATGCTTATGACTCCATTTAAATAAAGCCCCATCGCAGTATCCCCTTTTGCAAGTGAAAAATCTGTGTTCATTTTTTCAGGGTCATGGTACATTATAATGACGGTTTTACCAGGTGGTTTGTAATCTAAATCTTTAGTAACACTATCATAATGTTTTTCTGCAATTTCTAAAACAAGAGAAACGTATTTTTCATCTGGCATGGTATATCGCACTATAAAGTGCTCACTTTGTGTTGTTTTGTAATCTTTTACATTATCTGTTAAACTATTTTCTTTTATTTCTCTCACATAAGGATAGGAAGCCACCATAATTTTGTTAGCATAATAAAGAGAAATGAACAAAATAAGTGCAATAGCAAAAACAATAATTTTCTTTTTCATCCTGTATCACCTCACATACATTTAAAACCCCGTATGTAATTTATATGTAGAGGCTTTTATATGTATGAAGCGATACAGGTTTTTTTGACAAATATAATTACAACTGTATTATAACATTCATAAATACTTGTAGCAACCCTACAAAAATAAAAAGCCCTCCATAGGGCTTGCAGTTTGTTGACAAAGTTAAAAAATATTCAAAGGAGATATTTTGCATCGTC